>JBMFLB010000007.1:0-25040 GCA_049971465.1 Minisyncoccia bacterium | reverse complement strand
GGTAAAATACCCTTGGATAAAATTAATTCAGATGGATTAAGGACTTACGATGTCCTTAATTTATTAATCTTTTTCTAATTATTTTTTTTAATCTTTGCGTTAATGTAGTTAAATGTTAAAATAATATAGGAATGAAATTAAATTCAGGCCAAGCAGTTTTACCATTAGTTTTGCTTATTGGCACGATAATTTTAGTTGTTGCCGTAACTGGTAGTATAAGTAATTTATTTGGTATTAGTTCAGGACAAGTGGAAAGCGCTGGCATTCAAGCATTAAATGCGGCACAATCTGGCGTTGAAGATGCCTTTTTAAGAATTACTAGAAATAAAGATTTGTTAGTTGTTAATGCCCAACCATTAAATTATAATTTAAACATAAATAATAGTAGTGTAAGCGTAAGTATTACACGACCTGCCAGCACCTATTATCAAATTACCAGTATTGGAAGTAATAATTTTACAATAAGAAAAGTATTAGCAATTATTTCAGTAAATACTTTTACTGGAAAAGTAAGTATTCAATCAACCCAAGAAGTAACTGTGCAATGAATAATAATATAAAAAAAATATTACAGATTATAGACAAATTAAATCCTAAACCATTAACAGGAGGATTGCATATTTCTAATACAGCATTGTTATTTTTAATTTTAAAAAATAATAGAATTGTATCAAATATTGCAATTAAGTTAAATCCAGGAGTGATAAAAAATGGAATTATAAATGATGAGCAAGAATTTAAAAACGCATTAAATGCAATGCATCAGAGAATTTTACCTAATAAGCCAAAAAGCAAAATTCGGGTAATGGTTAGCATACCATCAGAAATTGTATATAGCCAAACATTTAAAGTGCCCCATATTGCGGGCGAATCATTTGATGAATCGGTAAGATTAAATTTTCAAATGATTTCTCCATTATCATTAGATAAATCATATTTTGGATGGCAAATTTTAGAAAAAGGCAATATCCAATATGAATTAATGGGCGCAGTGGTTAGCAAAGAAATTATTGATAAATATTATCAATTATTAATTGAAGCAAATTTTGTTCCAGAAATTTTTGAATTTCCCGCTTTATCATTATCGCGGTTAATTGAAAATCTTATTGGTAGTTCAATACAAAATAAACCACTATTGGTTATTGATATTAATAATGATGGAGTAGATATGTTTGTATTTAAGAATCATTATTTTTATTTTAATCATTTTACTCCTTGGAACTTTATTAAAGGTGATGTCAGAGTAATATCTTCGCAGGCTTTTATTGAAATAATAAATGACGTTACTAAAAAAGTAATTAATTTTTATCAAGATAAGTTTAGAGAAAACGTAAGGGATGTTTTATTAATTGCCCCTGAATTACAAAACGAATTAGCGCAAAGTTTAAATAGCAATTTTGGTTTAAAAATTAATTACTTAAACTTGGGCAATAATTTAAGCCCATTATGGGGTGTGGTTTTGGGTGTAGCATTAAGAACACAAAAATCAAGAGCCAGCGATACTGATATAACATTAACACCATTTACTACCGTTGAAACATATTATCAAGAAAAGAAATTAATTTTTTTAAGAACTTGGCGGAATGTAATTCTTACGGTTTTATTATTTTTCCTTATTGTTTATATCATTAGCGCAGTATATATGTTTAATATTTATAAACAATCGCAAGAACGAGTGGCAAATTATAATAGCCAGCCAGTAATTAATTATTTTAATACTTTAAAATCCAATGCTGATACGTTTAATAATTTGGTAGATGCAATTACATCAGCCAAACAAAAAAGTTTGCCATTTGTTGATTGGTTAAATGAAATAAATAAACTTGCTGTTGCTGATAATGTTACAATTGTATCAATTAGTTTTAATACTGAAAATAAATCAGTAGAACTTAGATTAAATACAACAAGAAATGATAATTTATTGAAATTTAAAAACGATATTGCTAATAGTCCTTTATTTAGTAATGTATCATTTCCATTTTCTTCTCGGGTGGTAAATCCGGATAATACTATAAGTTTTACTTTGAATTTTAATATTAAATAGTTAAGATAATTGATTTAATATTTTAGTAAAAGTTTCATCAAGAATTTTTTTATCTTCTGGGGAAATTTTTTGTAACACCAAATTTTTTGCTTTTTGAGAACTATTTTTATGTCTTATTCCAATTCTAATTCTCCAAAATCCATTAGTTTTTAAAAGATTAATAATAGATTGTACTCCTTTATGTCCAGCGCTGTTTCTTGCAAATTGTATTTTATAATTGCCAAACAATATATCGCTATCATCATGAACAATCATTAATTGTTTTGGTTTAAGTTTATATTGTTGTAAATATTTTTGAATTGCTTGACCCGATAAATTCATATACTCATTAGTTTTTTGTGGCGGCAAAATAAGTTTAAAACCATTGAGATTGGAAATATTTTTTTGTAGAAAGTCAATAAATAAATAGCCAATATTGTGATAGGTATCTTCATAATTTTTTTCTGGATTGCCAAGACCAATAATTAATTTTATTGACATCTTGAATTTTTTGTCCATTACTATTAAAATACACAATAATTAATAAAAATTCCAATGAAAAAAGCGTTATGGTCATTATTTGAAAGTTTAGAATTTATTTTTGTTGCGGCAATCGGTGTATATATTATTAGGACTTTTATTATGCAACCGTTTTTAGTGGGCGGTTCGAGCATGGAGCCTAATTTTCAAACCGGTAATTATTTAATTGTTGATGAGTTAACCTATTTTTTTAAATCGCCTCAAAGAGGAGATGTTATTGTGTTTCGTTTTCCCAATGATCCAAGAGAATATTTTATTAAACGAATTATTGGCTTGCCAGGAGAACAGGTTAAAATTCAAGGGGGGATAGTACAAATTTATAAAAATGGAGTTTTGCAACATATTAATGAAAATTATATGAAAGTACCAACTCCAGGAAATTTAGATGTCGTTTTAAAAAACAATCAATATTTTGTAATGGGTGATAATAGAAATGCAAGTTATGATTCAAGAGCGTGGGGTCCATTAGATAGCAAATATATTGTTGGTTTAGTAAGGTTTAGACTTTGGCCTTTAAATGAAGTAATGGCTTTTAATTAATATGCCAAGAAGAAAAACAAAAGTTAAAGACATTAAAACCATAAAGGGTATGTCTGATATCTTACCTAAGGATGAAAAATACTGGTTTTTATTTTGGAAAGCAGCAGCTGAAGTTGCAGAGTTGCATGGATTTCATTATATTGAAACCCCAATTCTTGAATATGCTGATTTATTTGAATTAGGAATTGGTAGCAATACTGATATTGTTGAAAAAGAAATGTATACTTTTGAAACAAAAGGCGGTGAAAGGGTTGCTTTACGCCCCGAAGGAACAGCACCAGTGATGAGAAGTTATGTACAAAATCATTTAGGTTATTTTATGTCACCAGTAAAATTATTTTATAATGGCCCAATGTTTCGTTATGAAAATCCTCAAGCCGGCAGAGAAAGAGAATTCCATCAATGGGGTTTTGAAATTATTGGTGAGTATGATGTTGTTTATGATTTTGAAATAATTACAATGATTTTAGAAATATTTCAAAAATTAAAACTTGGAGATTTATCATTAAAAGTAAATACAATTGGTTGTAAAGTATGTCGTCCTGCCTACCGCACCAAATTAAAAGCTTATTATCGTCAACATAAAAAAGAATTATGTGATGATTGTAAAAGAAGATATGAACGTAATATTTTTAGATTATTAGATTGTAAAGTGCCAACTTGTGTAGAAATAACATCAAAAGCGCCAACAATTTATAATTATTTATGTCATACCTGCAATCAACATTTTAAATCTTTGTTGGAATTATTAGAAGATAATAATATTTCTTATGAACCAGACCCCATTTTAGTTAGAGGATTAGATTATTACAATCGTACGGTTTTTGAAATATTTCATAAGGATTTTAATTTTGCTTTAGCGGGTGGCGGCCGTTATGATTATTTGTTTGAGGTAATAGGAGGCAGACCATTGCCAGCCGTAGGAGGAGCAATTGGAATAGAAAGAGTTATTGAAGTGATGAAAAAGCTAGGGATAAATTGGGCGGGGAAAAATAAAAATAAATTGTTTATAATTGCTGTTGGTGATCAATCAAAAAAACATATTCCAAAAATAATGGCAATGTTAAGACAAAATGGTTTTATTGTTTTAGAAGCATTAGGTAAAAAATCATTAAGCCATCAATTAAAAGCCGCAGATAAAGCAGGAGTTAATTTATCATTAATTTTAGGTCAAAAAGAAATTTTTGAAGAAAGTATTATTGTTCGCAATATGAAAACTGGTGTTCAAGAAACAGTATTACAAAAACAATTGGTCGATTTTATTAAAAAAAATATAAAATAATGGATTGTCTTTTTTGTAAAATTATTAATAAAGAAATAAATGCTGATATTATTTATGAAGATGAAGATGTTTTAGTTATTTTAGATATTCAACCGCGAGCACCAGGCCATGCAATTGTTTTGCCAAAAAAACATGTTGCAAATATTTTAGAATTAGAGCAAAATGATATTGGTTTAGTATTTAGTGGGGTTCAAAAAGCTACCCAATTATTAGATAAATCATTAAATCCTGATGGTTTTACAATTGGGATAAATCAAGGTCGAGCTAGTGGTCAGACAATAGATCATTTGCATATTCATATTATGCCTCGTTGGTATAATGATGGTGGTGGATCAATTCATTCAGTAGTAAATAATAAGCCAACTGAATCATTGTCTGAAATAAAAAATAAAATTTTAAAAAATACATGACAATAGAAATAAAAAGAAAAGAAGGAGAAAATATTAATAATCTTCTTTATCGTTTTAATAGAAAAATCCAGCAAAGCGGTGTTTTAAAAGAAGTAAGAAATAGAAGATTTAAAGATAGAAATATAAATAAAAATAAAAGAAGAGCATCAGCAATTTATAAATCAAGAAAAACACAAGAAATAGCAAAAATGAGAAAATTAGGTTTAATGCCTTAAAATTATGTTGAGTGATATATTATATAATGATTTAAATGAAAGTTTGAAAAGTAAGCAAGATTTAAAAGTAAGTGTGTTAAGAATGGCTTTGGCTGCAATTCATAATAAAGAAATAGAAAAACGAAGCAGTGGTGCTGGAGAACAATTAAATGATGAAGAAATAATAAATATTTTAAGAAGTGAAATTAAAAAAAGAAAAGATGCAATTGAATTATATTTGCAAGGTGGACGAAAAGATTTAGCAGATAAAGAAGCGGCAGAAATAAAAATTTTAGAATTATATTTGCCTCAACCATTAACAAAAGAGGAAGTAGAAAATATTATTGAAAAAGTTCTAGTTAATAATCAATTAAATCAAAAAACTTTTGGTAAAATTATTGGTTTAGTTGTTAAAGAAGTTAAGGGGAGATTTGACGCTAAAGAAATTAGTAAAATGTTGCAAGAAAGAATAAATAATAATTTATAATGAATAAAATTGTTTTTTATTATAGTAATAAAAAATTTTATCAATTTAAACAAAAAATAAATTTTTATCTAAAAAAAACTTTGCAATTGTTTAAAAAAAATAATGTTTTAATTGAAGTTTATTTGTTAAGTGATAATGAAATGGCAAAAGTAAATTATCATCTTCACAAAATAGAAAAGCCAACCAATGTTTTATCGTTAGTTAATAATGTTCCTCGTCCTGATTCAAAATTGCAAGTATTAGGTGAAATTTATTTAGCGCCTGATTGGATTAAAAAACAAAATTTATTTACCATTGAATATCTAGCAGTGCATGGAGTTTTACACATTTTAGGTTTTGATCATATCAAAAAAAGTGATAGTATTAAAATGAAGTCGGTAGAAAATAAAATTATAAAATGCTCACTGCTTTAGATATAGGTTCTAGTTTTGTAAAAGGTATTATTGTTGAAGAAAAAAATAATAGATTTAATGTAATTAATGTTTTTAAAACTCCATCTAGTGGTTTTAAAAAGGGTATTTTAGTAGATGTTCAAGAAGGATATAATACTTTTTTAACCGTAGCAAATGATATAAAAAAAATTAATAAAAAGGCATTAAAAAATACTTTTATTACTGTTAATAGCGAGCACATAAAAGGAAGAATAGCTAAAGGTTCAACTGTTGTTGCTAGAGCAGATTTAGAAATACAAAAAGATGATATTGAGCAAGCAATTGAATCGGCTAAAGCAGGTAAAAAACAAACAAATTTTTCTGTTTTACATGTTATTAACAGGGAATTTATTGTTGATGATATTGGCGATTTTCAAGAAGAACCAATTGGAATGAGTGGTTCAAAATTAGAAGCAAGTGTATATTTAGTTGAAGCATTTTCTCCCCATTTAAATACTTTATATTCAGTTTTAGAAAAAGCAGGATTTTTTTTGACTGGTACAATTTTTACGCCAATTGCATCAGCTAAAGCAGTATTAAGCAAAAAACAAATTAATTTAGGAGTAATGATGATTGATTTTGGTTTTTCTACTACCTCTATTGTTGTTTATGAAGATGGTAAAATGTCTTTTGCTAAATCATTGCCATTTGGCTCATCTTTAATAACTAATGATTTGGCACGGGTTTTAAAAATATCAGTTGATTTAGCAGAAAAAATAAAATTAATGTATGGCTGTGCTGTTGCAGCGGAAGTTAATAAAAAAGAAATGATTGATTTATCAGAATTTGATGCAGAATTAAAAAAAACAGATATATCAAAAAGATTTATTGCGGAAATAATTCAAAGCCGTATGGAAGAAATAATTGATTTAATTGATAATGAATTAAAAGGTTTAGGGCATAGTTTAGAATTGCCCGGTGGTTTAGTTTTAACTGGCGGTGGTGTTAAGTTAACTGGTTCGGTTGATTTGTTTAAACAAAAAATGAAATTAGCAGTTAAAATTGGCTTTCCCGATCTATCATTCTTTGATATAATAAATCCAACTTATCAAGATATGTTGGATGATCCTGAATTTTCTGCGGCAGTAGGATTGGTATTATTAAGTTCATTAAACGTAAGTGAAAAAAGAAAAGTGTCAATTAAAAACATAATAAAAAATTTCTTACCATGAAGAAAGCAAAACAAATTCATAAAACAACAAAAAGTAAAACAGCTAAATCACAATCAAGAGAATCAACCGTTAGTGAAAATTTATCAAATAGCCCAGTAAAACATACAATTAAAGGCAAAACTAAAGTAAAAATTGTTGGTGTTGGTGGAGGAGGGGGGAATGCAATTAGTAGAATGATGAGTGGAAATGTTTTACGTGGTGTTGAATTTATTGCAATTAATACTGATGCGCAAGATTTAGATTATGCTCAAGCTCATAAAAAACTTTATATTGGCAGAGCATTAACTAAAGGTTTAGGCGCGGGTATGAATCCAGAAATTGGTAGACAGGCTGCAGAAGAAAATAAATCAGAAATTGCTGAAGCGTTAGATGGTGCGGATGTAATTTTTTTAACAATTGGTTTGGGAGGGGGAACAGGAAGCGGCGCTGGACCAATTGTTGCTGATATTGCTAAAGAAAAAGGTATTTTAACAATTGGCGTTGTAACTAAACCATTTTCTTTTGAAGGTGCCCAAAGAGCTAATATTGCTCAAGAAGCATTAAGTAAATTAAAAGATAAAGTTGATGCTTTAGTAGTAATACCAAATGATAAAATTTTTAGTGTGATTGATAAAGAAACTTCATTAGCAAAAGCATTTGGTTATATTGATGATATATTAAAAAATGGAGTGCAGGCATTAACAGAAATTATAAATTCGCCGGGAATTATCAATGTAGATTTTGCTGATATAAAATCAATTTTAAAAGATGCTGGTCATGCTTTAATTGGAGTTGGTATTGCTTCTGGACAGGATCGAGCAATTAAAGCAGTACAACAAGCAATTAATTCTCCTTTGTTAGAAGTTTCAATAGAAGGGGCGCGGGGGATATTGTTTAGTGTTGGTGGCGGTAGAGATTTAAAAATGTCAGAAATTCATGATGTAGCAAAAGCAATTTCAGCTAATTTGGAAAATAATACACGAGTTATTTTTGGCGCTTATTATGATTACAAATTAAAAGATAAACAAATTAAAGTTACTGTTATTGCTGCTGGTTATAATAATAGTTTTAATCAACAACAAAATAAATTATTATCTTCAGATTTATTTATTGGAAATTTAGCAAAACCAAAAATTGAAAAAAAGGAATTAGTTGAAAATAAAGATAATAAGGAATTAAAAGATAAAGAACAAAAAATAGATTTTAAAGCTCAAGTTGATATAAAAGAAGAAAAAAAAGATGTAGATTCCTGGGACATACCAACATTTTTAAGAAAAAAACAAAAATAAATTTAATTTGTTTAATTGACCTTAATATTTGTTTAATTTAGTATTAAATTATGAATTCATTTGATATTAGGGAAAAATTTATTAATTTTTTTAAACAAAAAAATCATACCATTGTTCCATCATCTTCATTAATACCAGATGATCCATCGGTTTTATTAACAACTGCTGGGATGCAGCAGTTTAAGCCATATTATTCAAAGTTAAATCCGGAAACAACAATTCATCCTAGTATTAATAAACCAATAGGGAAAAACGCGGCATCAATTCAAAAATGTTTTAGAACTTCCGATATTGAAGAAGTTGGCGATGATAGACATTTGACATTTTTTGAAATGATGGGAAATTTTTCATTTGGTGGTTATTATAAAGAACAGGCAATAAAATATGCTTATGAGTTTTTAGTAAATGAAATGAAATTAGATATTGATTATGTTACTGTTTTTGATCCATCAAAAGTGCCAGAAGATGATTGGCGCAAAAATGTTCCATTTGATAATGAATCAAAAAAATATTGGTTAAGTTTAGGTTTACCAGAAGATAAAATAAAATATGAAGGAATTGATGTTTTTTGGGGTCCAACTGGTAACGAAGGACCTTGCGGGCCAACAACTGAAATTTATGTAAAAAATGCTAATGGTAATTCAATTGAAATATGGAATTTGGTTTTTAATGAATTTTATCGTTATCCTAATTATAAGTTAGAACCATTAAAAGTTTTTGGTATTGATACTGGGATGGGATTTGAACGATTGGTAATGGTGGTAGAAAATAAAAAAAATATTTTTGAAACTGATGTTTTTGAGCCCTTGATTGTTTTATTTAATACAAAAATACCGGAAAATATAAAAAGAATTTTTGTTGATCATATAAGATCAATTTGTTTTTTAATTTCTGATGGTATTGAACCGTCTAATAAAGAAGCAGGATATATATTAAGGCGTTTGTTACGACGCTTGATTGTTTATGAATTTATATCTAATGATTGGATTAATGATATAAAAATGAATTATGGCAGCTTAATTAATTTTATGAATTTATTGGTAAGTAAAGTTATTAATTTTTATAAAAATATTTATATTCTTGATCAGGAAAAAATAAAAATAGTTATTGAACAAGAATATATTAAGTTTAAACAAGCAATAAATCAAAGTTTAGAAATAGTAAATAAATTAGAACAAATTGATAGCAAAACCGCTTTTAAATTATATGAAAGTTATGGTTTGTCTTTGGAAATATTACAATCATTAGTGCCAAATAAAATTAAAAATTTAAATAAAAATGAATTTGATGATGAATTTAAAAAACATCAAAAAATTTCTCGCGCTGGGGTAGAAAAAAAATTTGGTGGACATGGTTTAGTTTTGGATACTGGCGAATTAAAAGCATCAACTAATGAGGAAATACAAAAAGTTATCAGATTACATACAGCAACACATTTATTACATCAAGCATTGCGTATGGTTTTAGGGCCAACCGTGCAGCAAATGGGTTCAGATATTAATGCCGAAAGAACACGGTTTGATTTTTCTTTTAATCGTAAATTAACTGATGATGAAATTAAAAAGGTGGAGCAAATTGTTAATGATGCAATAAATCAAGATTTGATTGTTTCATTTGTAAAAATGCCAAGAGCTGAAGCAGAAAAAACCGGCGCTTTACATTTTTTTAAAGAAAAATATCCAGATGTTGTAACTGTTTATTATATTCATAATAAAAATGATAATGATATAAAAAATGCTTTTAGTAAAGAATTTTGTGGCGGTCCTCATGTAAGCCATTTAAAAGAAATTGGCAGTTTTAAAATTATAAAACAAGAAAGTATTGGTGCTAATACAAAAAGAATCAAAGCAATAGTTCAATAGTTTATTTATGTAATTGTAAAAATGATATTAGTTGTTTTTCAACTTTGTTATTGTTTTCTGATTCTGGTATAAAAATTTTAGTCCAATTATAAATAGGGTTTATTAAAATATTGGTATTATTTATTGTTTTTATCGAATTTATAATTTTATCAGTAAAATTATTTTTAGCAAAAATTAATATACCTCTTTTGCTAATTTCAATATAGGCATTGGGTTGCTCCCATAATGGTTTATTATTTTTATCTACCAATGGTTGCGCCGCTAAAGCAGGAAGTTGGCCTTGTAATTTATTTTGCCAAAATATTATATTTGCTTTAATATAAATTATTTTACCAATATTTGAAAAATATTTATTATTATTTTGTTGTAAAAATTCAATTGATTGATTAATAATGTTAGTTTGATTATTAATTTCTTTTTCTAAATTATATTTTTTAATATCAGATTCAGAAAATGGAATTGTACCCATTTTGATGATTTGATTTTTTATTTTTTCTTGCGTTTCAAAAAAGTTATTAAAATCTAATGTTAATGGTTTAATATAATCTTGTAGTATGGTTAATATTTTTTCCGGTTCTAATAGGCGATTGATATGAAATAAGTTTATTTTATTTTTATTAAAATAATTTTGAGTTGCATATTTTAACCATTCGCCGGATTCTAAAATATTGGAAAAAATAACGCCAGCAAATATTTTATTTTTTTCTTGCTTTGGTAAATTATCAAAAAAGCCCAATTTATTTAATGATTCAAATAAAATATTGGTGGTGTTAGGATATTTATTGTTTTTTGATAATTCTGTTTTTTCTTGATCATTAATAAATATTTTCCATCCATCTTTTTTTATTTCTGGATTAATTGAATTTTCGTTTTGTGGTTCAAAAAATTTAATGTTATTAACATTAAATCCAGATTTTTCTAATAAAAATTTTTGCATTTTATAATTTAAACTATTTTTTGGTTCTGATAAAAATCTTTGATTAGTTTTTATATTATATTGAATATTGCCAGGGAAACAAAAATATTTATATCTTTTTAATAATGTTCCTCGTAAAAAATCTTTTAACTGTTCCCGAAAAATATAATTTTGTTCATCATTATTTTCTTGATTGTTATTTTTATATTTTTTTATCCATCCTAATTGATATAAAGAATCAACAATGTTTGTTTTAAATGAAGCAAGATTAAAGGCAATTGGCGAATATTCAGTCATTGTTTGATTATTTTTTTCAAAAATTCCAAGTTTTTTTTGCAATGATGAAGTAACCGTATAAAAAATTATTTTTTCAAATTGATATTCTATTTTTTTATCTTGTTTGGTTTCTTTTTGAATTAAATCATTATTAGGCGATAAATTTTTGTTTTCTGGTTTATATTTCATCAATTTCATTGTAGTCATTAAAAATTTGGTGGTCAAATGAAAAAAGATATAATAAATAATATATGATTAAAGACAAAGTTAAACAAATTACTAAAACATTGGATAATAAAGGAATAGTTGTAATGCCAACTGATACTATTTATGGGATTGTTGGCGCGGCTAAATATTATGATGTGGTTGAAAAATTATATTTGCACTGCGGCACTTATTCTTTAGCATTTAGATTGCCAAATTAAATTTCTTAACCAAATTTTATTTAAAATACCGGACCACTAGTAGCACCATCAGCAAATATTAGTGGTAAAAAACCAGCAATTAATATGAAACAAGCAAAAAATATTTTGGCAATAAAGTTAATTTATATGTTGATGGTGGAGCAATAAATAAACAATCTTCAATTTTGCTTGAAATTAAAAGATGGTGATATAATAATTATAATGAATAAAGGCTTTACTTTAATTGAGGTTTTAATTTCAATAACAATTTTAGGTATTTTAGCAGCAATGATTGGTTTTAATCGGCCAGCCACAACCGGTGTTATGTTATTTAAAAATCAAGCGCAATTAATAAGTGTTATTAATCAAGCAAAAGCAATGACTTTACAAAAATTTGGTTCAACTTCTACTTGTGGTTATGGAATTTCTATTGCATCTGATTTAAGAACCTATCAGTTAATTAGAAATGATATAAATAATGGTGTATGTCCTGGTATATCAAATGTTATACAAAATTTTATTTTAGATTCAGGATTAAGGTTTAGTTCGTCATTTGATATTATTTTTTTAGGACCATATTTAATAGCAACATCAACCACTCCTAATTTGTCATTTCCTTGGTCTTTTGCAATAAAGTCTAATTCGGGCCAAGTTGTTTCTTCAACAATAAATATTTATGGCACAGTTTATTAAAAAATATAAAAATGGACAAGTTTTAATTGAAGCAGTAATTGCGGTAAGTATTTTATTAACTGCATTAATTGGCGTTCTTGCTTTATTATCGCAAGCATTAAGATTAAATAATACTGTGCAATATAGAATTGTTGCTTCGGAATTAGCTGGGGAAGGAATAGAATATGTAAGATATCTTGTTGATAATAATATTGCCAGTAATAAAGCATGGAATAGCAATATAAATTCTGGTACCTATCAAGTTAGTATGAATTGTTCATCATTATCTGATTCAATTAATAGATGTGGCTCAGTATCAAATATAAATGCAGCTGATTATATAAGCCTTAATAGTAGTGATTTATATCAATATTCACAGCCAAAATTAGCAACAATGTTTAAAAGAGTAGTAGACATAAATGTAAGCAATACATCAATGCAAGTAACATCAACGGTTCAATGGAATTTAAATAATCAAACATCAACTGTTAGCATCGCCGATACATTTTATGATTGGAGACAATGATTTTTAAACAAAACAATGGCTTTACTTTAGTTGAGTTGTTGGTAGCAATAAGTGTTTTTGCTATTGCCGTTTCTATTGGCGGTTCATTTTATTTTTCAGCTTTACATTCTTCAAGAAATATAAATAGTTTTGATGTAATGCTTTCTAATGTTAAGGATGCAATTGAAATGATGGCAAGAGATTTGAGGACTGGTTCGGGATTAACAGCAACTAATTGTGCGAGTTCAACTAGTTTTATTGATATTAATAATAATCCTGTTACCTATAAAGTAAGTAATGGAATTTTATATAAAAATAATATTCCATTGACTCCATCATCAGTACAAATATTAAGTCAGTGTTTTATTGTCAGACAAGATGTATTAGGTGGGCCATTTTTTATAACAATTCAAATGAAAATTGGCGCTCCTGGTATAAAACAAACAGTTAATTTACAAACATCAGTTAGCACCAGAATTATACCAATTTTAGATAAAAAGACATTGCAATAATAATCAAAAATATGAAAAATAAATTAATCAAAGGACAAGTTATGATGAGTACAATAATTATTATTAGCAGTGTTTTTGCTGTTGCTACAGCATTAGGTAGTTTATTAATGGTTTATGAAATACAACAAGTAAAATATGCTGATTTTTCAACCAGAGCAATTTTTGCTGCTGATTCTGGCATTGATAGTGTTATGTATTGTTATTTTTATAGCTCTCCTTCCACTGTTCAAGCGGATAAAAATAATAAAGATAAGCAATTTTGTTCAACCAGTAATTCTTTAGCAGATGGAGCATCTTATAATGCCTATTTTGTGTATCGATTTGATAACAATGATACTTTACTTGGATTTACTGTTTATAGTACTGGCGTTAGCAATGATATTGTAAGGTCTTTGCAATTTAAATTCAATTTTTATTGATGTCTATTCCAATAAAAAATTTAAAAAATTTAGCTAGATTATATTTATCAGATGATCAGGAAAAACAATTAGAAAATGATTTAAATAAAATTATTGATTATTTTAATGAATTAACCAAATTAAATACTGATAAAGTTGAGCCATTAAGCGGTGGCGTTGATATTGTAAATAAATTTAGGCAAGATAACAAAAATTTATTTGACAACTTATTATTAGAACAAATGCCAAATAAAGAAAATGGATTTTTAAAAATACCAGATGTTTTTAAATAATTATGTTTTTGCACGATTTAACAATAAGAAAAATAAATAATGGTTTGTTAACTAAAGAATTTAGTGCCTTAGAATTAGTTCAAAATTTTTTTGATTATATTAAATATAAAGATAAAGAAATTGGCGCTTATCTTTTGCTTTTAGAAAAAAATGCTTTGCAAACTGCTGAAAATGTTGACATTGCTTTAGCTAAAGGCGAAGGGATTAGTTTATTAAGTGGTGTGCCATTAGCAGTTAAAGATAATATTTTAATTAAAGGAACAAAAACAACTGCTGCTTCAAAAATATTGCAAAATTATATTGCTGCTTATAATGCAACAGTAATTGATAAATTACAAGATAAAAAAGCAATTTTTATTGGTAAAACTAATATGGATGAATTTGCAATGGGGTCTTCAACTGAAACATCAGCTTTTCAAATAACTCACAATCCTTATGATTTGCAGCGTGTTCCTGGTGGTTCTTCTGGTGGTTCTGCAGCAGCAGTTGCTTCAGGAATGGCAGTTGCTGCTTTAGGATCAGATACTGGTGGGTCAATAAGACAACCAGCAGCATTTTGCGGTGTAGTAGGATTAAAACCAACCTATGGTGCAGTTTCGCGTAATGGATTAATAGCAATGGCTTCTAGTTTGGATCAAATTGGTCCAATTACAAAAACAGTTGAAGATGCGGCATTACTTTTTGAAGCAATAAATGGTAATGATGATTTTGATGCAACAACAGTTGATGATTATAAATATCGATTTAGTGAACCAAAATTGGAAGAATTAAGACAATTAACCATTGGTTTACCAAAAGAATATTTTATTAATGGTTTGGATAAAGATATTGAAAAAGAAATAAATAATGCAGTTAATAAAATAAAAAGTTTAAAAATTAATTTTAAAGAAATTAGTTTGCCTCATACTTCTTATGCTTTATCAGTTTATTATATTATTATGCCAGCTGAAGCTAGTACTAATTTAGCGCGTTATGATGGTATTCGTTATGCACGGCCAGAAGAAAATTTTAAAGATTTAAATGAAATTTATTTTACTACTAAAGGATTAGGATTTGGTAGCGAAGTTAAGAGAAGAATTTTATTAGGCACTTTTGTTTTATCAGCTGGCTATTATGATGCTTATTATAATAAAGCTCAAAAAGTAAGACGTTTAATTAAAAATGATTTTGACCGAGCATTTGAAAATGTTGATATTATTTTAACTCCAGTAACGCCAACTAAACCATTTAAATTAGGAGAAAAAACAAAAGACCCATTATCAATGTATTTATCTGATATTTTTACCATTCCTGCCAATTTGGCAAGTTTACCGGCATTATCATTGCCAGTTAAAAAATATAATTTAACTAGAAATGAATTACCAGTTGGTTTCCAATTAATTGGTAAAAAATTCCATGAAAAAGATATTTTAGATTTAGGTATATTTTATGAAAAGTTAGAATCTAATTAGTATTGATTTGATTTTTAAAAAATGCATTATACCAAGCAACTAAACTAATAAAAATATAAATTTTCCTGCTATTTTTTTATTAAAATGATCATTGACAAGTTGTTCTATTTGAGTAGTATCAAAATATTTATTAATTAATTCATTAGGAAATAGATTATTAATAATAGTTACGTAAATAAAACTTTATAAAGCGGTTTAATTCCAAGATAATCACGAGCAATAAATAATTGATTTTTATTTTATCATAAATACAAAAGGCAAACACTCCAAAACAACTTTATTATTAATTAAAAAACTATCATCATCAGGACCGCGATATTTTATTATATTGGTCATTAAACTAATAATTTCGTTATCAGTTTTAGAAGTTTTATAAACAATTCCTGCAATACTACACATTGTAGCGGGGTGGACGGGACTTGAACCCGCGACCTTCTGCGTGACAGGCAGACGCTCTAACCAAACTGAGCTACCACCCCTTAAATTTATTGTACAAATTATCTTTAATAAATCAAATAAATTTTAATATCTTTTTATTACAACAATTTTATCATCTTCATTAATTTTACGAATACGGATGTTAAACTTTTTTGTTGCCTCAATAACTTCATTATTTTTTAAATAAATCATTATATGGCCAATAAATTTTAAATTGGTTGGATAAAAATGAAAAACATTAAAAAATTTGATTAATAATTTGTTTATAAGTTTTAAAAAAATATTGGTGTTTAATTTAGGATTATAATAATAATTACGTTTATTGTCACGAATAAAAATTAAATCGCCAGTTTCTAATTGTTCATTTGATATAATAGTACTATTTTTATCTAAAGCTTGTTGAATAGTGGAGCGGGGGATATTTATTGAAATTTGTTGATATAAATATTGGGCAAAAGAAGAACAATCAACATAATAAGGAGCTTCTTCTAATTTTGCGCCATATTTATAAATACAAATATTTTTTTGTTGTATTATTTGTTTAGTTAAATTTAATAAAGTATTTTTTTGAGATTCGGATAACATTGGAATTAGTGCCGATGGGAGGAATCGAACCTCCGACCTAGGGTTTATGAGTCCCTCGCTCTAACCAACTGAGCTACATCGGCAATTTGTTGCGGACCGAGGAATCGAACCTCGCCCTCAAGGTTATGGGCCTTGTGAGCTCACCAGAGCTCTTGTCCGCGATTTATATAATTATATCCTTTAATTATTTTTTTTCAATATTTAAAATTAATAATTATATTTTGATTTATTTTTTCTTTTTTTTATAATTATAATAATGTTAGATAAAATACAAAAGATACAAGAAGAATTTGAAAATTCAATCAATAAGGTTAAAAATTTGCAAGAATTGGAACAATTAAGAATTAAATTTATTGGCAGGAAAGGATTAATTAATGATATTTTAAAATCTTTTAAAAATTTATCTGATCAAGAAAAAAGAAATATTGGCCCTGTGATAAATAAGTTAAAATTAGAAATTACTGAAAGAATTAAAAATAGCACTAGTTTATTTCAAAAAGTTAATACTAAAAATAAAATTGATATTACTAAACCAGCATTAAAAATTTCTTATGGTCATCAACATCCATTAAGTAGAATGGAGACAGAAATTATTGATATTTTCCATTCATTAAATTTTGCGGTCGTTGATGGTCCGGAAATAGAAGATGAATATCATAATTTTGATGCATTAAATATTCCTGCTAATCATCCCGCGCGCGATATGTGGGATACTTTTTGGATTGATACCAAAAATAATAAATCAAAATTATTGCTTCGTACCCATACCAGCCCGGTGCAAATAAGATATATGGAAACACATCAACCACCGTTTCAAATAATTGTTCCCGGAAGAGTGTTTCGTTATGAAGCAACTGATCAATCGCATGAAATTAATTTTTATCAATTAGAAGGATTAATGGTTGGTGAAAATGTTACTATGGCAAATTTTAAATTTATTGTTGAATCATTTTTATATAAATTTTTTGGTAAAAATGTAAAATTGCGTTTTCGAGCAAGTTATTTTCCTTTTGTTGAACCAGGAGTAGAAGTTGATATTAAATTAGCAAATAAATGGTTAGAAATTATGGGCGCGGGGATGGTTCATAAAAAAGTTTTTGATAATGTAAAATATAATTCTAATAAAATACAAGGTTTTGCTTTTGGAATTGGAATTGATCGTTTAGCGCTGATAAAATATAAAATACCTGATATAAGATTATTATACGAAGGCGATTTAAGATTTATCCATCAATTTTAATAATATGAAATTTTCTTATCAATTATTAAAACAATTAGTACCAAATCTGCAAGGTAAACAACAAGTAAGAGATGCTTTGTCTTTACATTTTTTTGATGTTGAAAGTATTAATGGAAATATTATTGATATAAATATACCAGCAAATCGTTGGAGCGATGCTGCTAGTCATTGGGGGATAGCAAGGGAATTAGCAACAATTTTAAATTTAAACTTACAATTACCACAATTAAAAGAATATAAAACAAGATCTAAAATTATTGATGTAAAAATAACAAATAAAAATTTATGTCCAAGTTATAATGCCGCTTTATTAAATAATATTACAATAAAAGATTCACCATTATGGATGCAAAAAATTTTAATTGATTGTGGATTAAAACCAATAAATAATGTTGTTGATATTATGAATTATGTAATGTTGGAAACGGGGCAGCCATTGCATGCTTTTGATGCTGATAAAATTACTAATAAAAGTATTGTTGTAAAAACAGCAAAAAATCAAGAAAAATTTATTTCATTAGATAATAAAAATTATATTTTAGACAACACCACTTTAGTCATTGCTGATGATAAAAATTCATTAGCAATAGCAGGAATTAAAGGTGGTAAAAAAGCAGAAATAGATAATAATACTAAATCAATTATTGTTGAATCAGCAAATTTTGACAGCGTCTCAATTTACAAAACATCACAAAAAATTAAATTAATTACTGATGCCTCTTTACGATTTGCTCATAATTTACATCCAATTTTAGCTGATATTGGTATTGCGCGCGCTATTCAATTATTAAAAGAAATAATTGGCGCAAATTTAGTATCAATTAATAAAAATACATTTTATAAATTTTCTAAAAAAGTTTTACGTTTTAATCAAGATGAATTTAGTCATTTAATTGGTTTAAATGTTGATATAAAAATTGCGGCTCAAATTTTTCAAAAATTAGGATTTAAAATATTGTCAAAGGATTCTAATAATTTAATATTAGAAATTCCTCCATTGCGGACTGATATTGAAAACAATAATGATTTGTTTGATGAAATAATTAGAGTTGTTGGTTATGATAAATTGCCATCAACTGCTCCAGTGATTACTTTAAAAACGCATGAATCAGATGATTTAATTTTATTTAAAAGAAAAGTAAGAAAAATTTTAAATAATTTTGGTTTAGATGAAGTTTATACTTATTCTTTTATTGGCGATGATGATGTTGAAAAATATAAAATTAGCACGCCACTAAAATTGTTAAATTATATTTCATCTGACAAAAAATATTTACGGCCAAGTTTAATACCAAATTTATCAAAATCTGTTAAGCAAAATTTAAGATTTTTTGACCGCGTAAATATATTTGAAATTGGTAATATTTTTAATAAAGATTATACTGAAAAATGGAGTTTAGGAATAGCATTAAGTGGTGATGAAAAATCATTTTTTGAACTAAAGGGAATATTAGAAGCTTTGTTTAGTAATTTTGGTTTAACTGATTTTTATTTTGCTGAAAAATCAAATTATGATTTGTTAGTAAATAGTTTAAGTATAATAGTTGATGAAAGAGAAATTGGATATATTGGTCAAGATAAAGTTTATTCTGACATTGTTGTTGGCGAATTAGATTTTAAAAAATTGTTAGATTTAATTGAGGGCGATTTAGAATATAAAGAATTGCCAAAATATCCAGCAGTAGAAAGAGATGTTTCAATTGTTGTTGGTGATGATGTAAAAGTTGGTAATATAATTGATGCTATTCAGTCAACTAATATAAAACTTATTGAAAATGTTGATTTAATTGATGAGTATACTGATAAAAATTGGATAAATAAACAAGGGTTAACATTTAGAATTGTTTTTCGTTCCCCCAAAAAAACATTAACTGCTTTAGAAGTTGATAATTGTATGAATAAAATAATTAATGTTTTACAAAAAAATTTTCAAGCAGAAATACGATAACTATTCCCAATGAATTTCTTGTTGAAATTCGTTTAATTTTTTTTGCAGCAATGGATAATTTTTAAGCAATGGATCAGATTTTAAAATTTCAATTGCATAGGTTTTAACTTTTTTTAAAATATCAGGATTTTGTAATGCTTTCATTGCTAAATCTGGTAATCCGGTTTGAGCAGTACCAAAAAATTCGCCAGGACCTCGAAGCTTTAAATCTTTTTCTGCTAATTCTAATCCATTTTTTGCTTCAACGATTGATTTTAATCTTAACCATGTATTTTTAGAATTAGAATCAGTAAATAATAAACAATAAGATTGATGTTCACCGCGTCCAACTCTTCCGCGAAATTGATAAAGTTGAGCTAATCCAAATTTATCTGCGCCTTCAATCATCATTATTGTTGCATTTGGAATATCAATACCAACTTCAATTACAGATGTTGCAACAAGAATATTTGTTTTATTTTGTGAAAATTCTTGCATTATTTTTTCTTTTTCATTTGATTTTAATTTGCCATGAATCATTGCTATTTTTAAATCAGGAAATATTTTTTGAGATAATTTTTCATATTCTTCTTTAACTGATTTAATTTCTAAATTATTATCATTGCTATTTTCTATTCTTGGACAAATAACAAATGCCTGTCTTCCTTTATTGATTTGTTGTCTAATAAATTGATAAGCTTTATCGCGGTGTGATGGCGGTATAATTTTTGTAATAATTGGTTTTCTGTTTTTTGGCAATTCAGTAATAATTGAAAGATCTAAATCGCCAAATAAAGTTAAAGATAATGTGCGAGGGATTGGCGTTGCTGACATACTTAAAAAATGAGGCATAAAATTTTTGCGATGAGTTAAAGTAAGTCTTTGTTTTACTCCAAAACGGTGTTGTTCATCAATAATAACTAAATTTATTTTTTGAAAATCAATATTTTTTTGTATTAAAGAATGAGTACCAATAATTATTTTTATTTCGCCTGATTTTATTTTATTAATAAATTGTTCTTTTTTAATATCAGTTTCTAAATTGATTTCATAAAAAATTTTTGCTTCTTTTGAAGTTAATAAACCAATATTTAATGGATAATTTCCAAAAAATTTTTTAAAAGTTTGAAAATGTTGTTTTGCTAATATTTCTGTTGGCGCCATAAAAGCAGTTTGATAACCATTTTTCCAATTAATAATTGCAATAATAGCAGCAATAATAGTTTTTCCTGAACCAACATCGCCTTGTAATAAACGATTCATTGGATGTGATTTTTGCAAATCTTGTACAATTTCCCATAATACTTGTTTTTGTGATGTTGTTAATTCAAAAGGTAATTTTTGTAGAATTGATTTTATATATTCAATATCAACAGCAAGGGGATAAGCTTTATTTTTTGCTATTTTAAGTTTAGTTTGAAAATTATATAGTTGTAATAAAAATAAATCTTCAAAAGCAAATCTTTTTTTTGCTAATAATGCTTCTTCGATTGAATTAGGAAAATGAATTGTTTGTAATGCTTGTTTGATTGGTGGCAAATTTTCTTTATTTAAAATATCTGTTGGTATTACATCTTCAATATTTTGAATATCGGTTAATAATGGTTGTATTAAATATCTTAATCCTTTTGATGTTAATCCTTTGGTTTCGGGATAAATTGGAATGATTCTTCCGGTATGTTTTGTTTCCGTATTAAATTTGCTAATTACTTCATAAGTTGGATTAGAAAAAATTAATTCATCATTTTTTTCAATAATTTTACCAGATAAATTTACAAATTTTCCTGGACTTAATATATTTTTTATATAAGGTTGGTTAAACCAAACAGCTTTAATTTCTCCAGTATCATCTTTTATAACAGCTTGAGTTAAATTTAAATGTCGATGCCATAAATATTTATTATTAATTGATTTTATAACTCCTTGAATTGTTGCATCTTGATGTGGCGTTAAATCAATAATTTGATAAATAGAAGAAAAATCTTCATAGCGCGTTGGGAAATGCCAAAGTAAATCTTTTACAGTAAAAATATTTAATTTATTTAATTTTTTTAAAAATTTTGGTCCAATACCTTTGATTGAAGAAATTGGTGTAGTTAAAGAAATAAATGGCATAAAATGTTTTTGCAATATTATATCAGATTTTTGTTTTGTTTTCAAATATTATTTCTTTATATTTTACGACAGATGGTTTATAATTTAAAATGATATGAATATAAAAACCGCAATAAAAGAATATTTGGATTATTTAGAAATTGAAAAAAATCGTTCAGTAAAAACTAGAGAAAATTATGGAAGATATTTGCAAAAATTTATTGAATTAACAAAGATAAAAACAATTTATGATATTAATGAAAATGTAGTAAGAGATTTTAGAATATATTTAGCCCGAGAAAATATTAAAAAAATTACTCAAAGTTATTATATTATAGCATTACGTAGTTTTTTAAAATATTTAATTAAAAGAGGTTATAAAGTTTTAGCGCCGGATAAAATAGAATTACCAAAAATTTCAAAACAACAAATTGATATTATTGATTATTCTGATTTAGAAAGATTATTAAATGCCCCTGCTAATAATGATTTGCGGTCATTAAGAGATAAAGCAATTTTAGAAGTTTTATTTTCTACTGGTTTAAGGTTATCAGAGTTATGTTCATTAAATAGATATATAAATATTGATCGTGGTGAAATAAGCGTAAAAGGTAAAGGAGGAAAAATAAGAGTAGTATTTTTATCTGATCGGGCAAAAAAAGCTTTAAAAAATTATTTAGCAAAAAGAGTTGATAGTGAAAATGCAATGTTTGTTAGTTTAGATAAAAAAAATAAAGTAATTGGAGCAATTTCACAGCGTGCTGTTCAAAGGTTGGTTGATTATTGGTCAAAAGTTGCTGGCATCCCAAAAAAAATTCATCCTCATACCTTGCGACATGAATTTGCAACTGATTTATTAATGAATGGCGCTGATTTGCGTGCAGTTCAAGAATTACTTGGTCATTCTAATATTTCTACAACTCAAGTTTATACCCATTTAACTAATAAAACATTAAAGGAAATTCATAAAGCATTTCATGGTAAGAGAAGAAATTAGTGCTCCTGGAAGGATTTGAACCCTCAATTCGTGGTCCGAAGCCACGCGTGATATCCATTTCACCACAGGAGCTTAATTTTATTGTATATGTTTTGTAATTTATAATGCAAATTTTAAAAATAACCAAGAATATGTTTTAATATAAATAATGGTTTTTAAGGTACCAAGTATTATAAAACAATTTTATAATCAGTTAATTAGCAATAATTTTCAAGCTTATTTGGTTGGTGGATGTGTAAGAGATATTTTATTAAAACGTAAGCCAAAAGATTGGGATATTGCAACAAATGCTTTACCAGAAGAAATTCAAAAAATATTTCCGGATAGTGTTTATGATAATGAATTTGGAACAGTAAGAGTTAAAACTGGCATTGATGATGAAACATTAAAAGTTATTGAAATAACAACTTTTAGAAAAGAAAGTGATTATAAAGACAAAAGACATCCAGCAAAATTAATATTTACTAAAAATATTGAAGAAGATTTAATGCGCCGTGATTTTACAATAAATGCTTTAGCCTTAAATTTAAATTCGAAAAATAAAAAAGCGCAATTAATAGATTTATTTGATGGCATTAAAGATTTAAAAAATAAAATAATAAAAACAGTTGGGAATCCTAATAAAAGATTTGGTGAGGATGCCTTGCGTTTGATGCGGGGGATAAGATTAGCAACGGAATTAGATTTTTCAATTAATGAAGAAACGCAAAAAGCAATTAAAAAAAATAGCGGATTGTTAAAAATGATTTCAATGGAAAGAATTCGTGATGAGTTTATAAAAATTATAATGACTGATAATGCCGCTCAAGGTATTATTATGTTAGAAGATTTTGGTTTATTAAAATTTATTATTCCAGAATTGCGCAATGGTATTGGTTGTTCTCAAAATAAACATCATATTTATACAGTTTTTGAACATAATATTAAAGCATTGGATTATGCGGCTAAAAAACATTACTCATTAGAAGTTAGATTAGCATCATTATTACATGATGTTGGTAAACCTAATACTAAACATGGCGATGGTCCTAATGCCACTTTTTATAATCACGAAATTGTTGGCGCAAAATTAAGTGCAAAAATTTTAGAAAGATTAAAATTTCCAAAAGATGTAATACAAAAAGTTGTTCTTTTAGTGCGTTATCATTTATTTTATTATAATGTTGGCGAAGTGACCGAAGCAGGAGTAAGAAGATTTATTAATCGGGTTGGTATTGAAAACATTGATGATTTATTAAAAGTGCGTGAAGCAGATCGCATTGGTTCCGGCGTTCCTAAAGCCTTACCTTATCGTTTAAGACATTTAAAATTTATGATTGATAAAGTAAGACGTGATCCAATTTCGCCTAAAATGCTAAAAATTGATGGCAATGATATTATGCAAATACTTAATATTAATCCCGGTCCGGCAGTTGGTTATATTTTAAATATTTTATTAGAAGAAATTTTAGATGATCCCAGTAAAAACAATAAAGAATATTTACAAAAAAAAGTGCAGCAATTAGGTGAATTATCAATTAATGATTTAGAAAATTTATCACGGCAAGCAATTAATAAAAAATTAGAATTTGAATCAGGCATAGAATCAGAAATGAAAAAAAAGTTTTATGTTTAATAAAAAATTTATTTTTTTATTTATTGTAATTTTTTAAATTGGTATTACATTTATTTTTGTTTCTAAAAACTTAATCAATAATTTTCAAATTAATCAAGATTTCAAAAATAGCGCAACACTTATTCAAACAAAATTAAATGATAATGAAGAAAGTAAATAAGTAAATTTTGAAGTTTATAAAAATAAATATATTGTATATAGTTTAGGCAATTTTATTTTTGATCAAAATTTTTCTTATGATACAATGACAGCTGGTATTTTAAAAGTTTTTTTAGAAGATAAACAAATTAGCAAAATTTATTTTTTAAGGCAAATTTAAATCAAAATTTTCAGCCAGTTGGAGATAATAATTAATTTGGCTATTTATTTAATTTGTGATAAATATAAATTAAGCGGGGAGTCGTATAGTGGTAGTACGCAGGGTTCGGGACTCTGTAGTCCGGGTTCGATTCCCGGCTCCCCGACCAAATTCAAAATTTAAAACACAAAACAAAAACAAAACATAAAA
>JBMFLB010000006.1:20198-28148 GCA_049971465.1 Minisyncoccia bacterium | reverse complement strand
GTAGGAGTTATTGTTTATGCAGGAATCTTAAGAATTTTTTCATCAGGCAATCCTAAAAAAATACAAGAAAGCAATTCATATATTACCGGAGCAATATTTGGCTTGTTATTATTATTTGGTGCGGCTATATTATTTAATACAATTAATCCAAGAATAAGTAGTATGCAATTAAGCGGTTTTAAAATTAAAGTGCCAAGTTCACAAGAAAAAAGTGCTTTACAACAATTACAAGAAACTATTTTAAAAAATTGCTCTCAACAAATGAATACTTGCATAACACAAGCTCAAAATCATTCTGACTTAATGTATCCAAATAATCCACAACAAAATTGTGTTGCATGGTATCGATTTTATTGCGCATCAGGTAGTAATTTAAGGTCTGATTTTCTTATGTCTTTTCTAAAAATGAATGGAAAATTTGTGCAATATCAAACAGGTTATTCCCTAAAAACAAAATCAAACCCCAATCCAAAACTGCCTGACAACCCTAGCAAAGCTACTCAATGTCCTCCAGCAAATGCCCCAACTCTTATCAATGTTGATTGTCCATAATATAATATATATGATATGAATAAAACAACAAAAATTATTTTAATTATATTAATGATTGCAGTTGCTGGATTTGTTATTTATTTTATTTGGAATTTGTTTACTGCACCTTCTGAACAACAACCATCAACCACCCAACAAAATGCAACATCTACTGCAACAACCACTAAAATTATTTCTGCTACACGTATTTCTAAAAATCCAGCTGCAGCATTAATTACAACATCCAATTATGTTTTTTATATTGATTTTGATGGTAATGCTCATAAAATAACAACAGATAATAAAGATTCAACCATTACTGCTGAAGGTATTCAATCTTTAAATAGTATAACCATATCTCCTGATAAACAAAAAATATTGGTAAGCTTTGGCAATCCTCAATCGCCACAATGGGCAGTTTTTGATGCCAATGATCAGGTTTGGCAACCATTGCCACAAAATATAATTTATAGCACATGGAGTAATCAAAATAATTTACTTATTTGTTTGATAAAAAGAAGTGATTATTCCTATGATTTATCTTATTTAAATATAAGCAAAAGTCCTTTTGTTTTTACCAAGATAATCTCCCCATTTGATATGATTGATATAAATTTTGTATGGAATTATCCTAATGATTTGTTAATTTATAATAAGCCTTCCTACCTTTTCAATAGTCAGGTCTTAGATCTTAATTTAAAAAATCAAAACATTCGTACAATTTATGGGCCGGCTTTAGGTTTAACTATTCAACCAGCAAATAATTTTACTTCCTCATCTATAATTTTTGGTTATTCTACTCATGCTAATGCTTTTACTTTAATCACATCTTCCAGCGCTGTAATAAATAACCCATTACCATTTATTACTATGCCCCAAAAATGCACTGCTGATTTAAATAATAATATTTATTGTTTTGCACCACAAGACATTCCTTCGGATTTAAAATTGCCTGATGACTATTTCCAACAAGCATATTTATCCAGTGATCAGTTATATATTATTGATAATTCAGGAAATTTAAAAATTAACCAACTAAATACCACTAATCCTATTGATGGTATTTGGCCTCAAATTTTTAACAATAATTTATACTTTATCAACCGCCGGGATAATTTTATCTATTATTATCCTTTAAATCCGTAGCTATTTATTTATATGTGCTTGATAACAACATGGCGATTTTTGCCTTCGCCAATGCTTTCTGTTTTTAATTCCGGATGAGAAATTATTTCTAAATGGACCAATCGTCTTTCATACGCATTCATTGGCGGCAAATCAACTGATTCTTTATTTAACAATGCCTTTTTTGCTGCTGCTTTTGCCAATTCAATAATTAATTTTTCTCTCTCTTTACGATAATAATTTAAATCAATAATATAAGGTCCTTTTATACCATTACGGGAAATAATTAAATTTACAATATGTTCTAATGCGCCAATTAAATTAGCAACATTCCTTCTAACAAATTCATCATTAATAAATATAGAAATCTTGCGGTAATTTTCATCAACAATTATTTTCTTATCATCAAAACCCATAAGATCAAACATTTTTTCAATTGTTTTTTGAACCTTGTCCATTGATTTGTATTTTATTATTAATAAGCGCTTGTTGCAATAGCGATACTAAAGACGATACCAACCAATAAAGTGCAACCGCGGATGGTAATCCACTTAAAATTAAAATAGTAAACAGTGTACCAAACCATAACATATAAGTACTTGTTTTGTTCCTGTTGTTTTTAACTGATAAAAACATTTGAAAATATTGAGTAAGCCCAGCGCCAATAGTTAAAAAAACATTTGATTTGCTTAAGTTAATACCAATAAAATACAAACTGTCAAAAACTGATAATGTAATTCCCTGAACAAAAACTTTATATAAAGCAATAAGAATTGGCAACTGAATTAATAACAGCAAAAAACTTGAAAATGGATTAATATTATTTTCTTTGTATAATTTTAATAATTCCTCGCTTTGTTTTTGTCTATCGTTTTTATGGTCTAATTGTATTTTTTTAATATGCGGTTGCAATTTTTGCATTATTATTTGATCTTTTGCTGATTTATAAAATAATGGCCATAAAATTATTCTCACAATTAATGTTAAAACAACAATTGCTAAACCTAAATTATGAAAAAATAAATTATAAAAAAATATTAAAACACTTAAAATTGGTTGATATAAAATAATGTTAAACAATTTGTCCATTAATTTTTAAAAACTCATTTTTAATTTCTTGAAAGTTTAAATTAATTATGCTTTTGTTAACTTTAATAAGATAACAGTTTTCTAAGTTTAATTTATTAAAACTATTTAGTAAAGCTTTTATTTGCCTTTTTATTTTATTTCTAACCACTGCTTTTTTTGAAACGCTGGTGTCAACAATAATTATTATTTTTTTATTTTTTTTATTATTGTTTTTTTTGTCTTGACAATTAATTTTACGTATTAAAAAAACATTCATTTTTCTTTAAACCGCCAATCGTTTTCGTTGTGCTCTTCTTCTTCTACTTAAAATTTTTCTTCCAGAACTAGTTCGCATCCTTTTTAAAAACCCATGCGTTCTTTTTCTTTTTAATTTATTTGGCTGATAGGTCCTTTTCATATTATTATTAACAACTTATTAACAATTAAATCACAATTGTAATTTTTTTTCAATCTTGATAAAAATAAAATAATAGTAAACAATAAATTCATATGGAATTAAAAGAGGTTTGGAAAAATGTTTTAGGTGAAATTGAATTACAAATTTCAAGACCAAATTTTTTAACTTGGTTAAAAAATAGTGAACTAACAAATCTTGATGAAAAAAATGGCACCGCAATAATAAGTTTACCAAATAATTTTGCTAAGGAATGGGTAAAAACTAGATATCATAAATTAATTTTGGAAATACTGCGCCAAAAAAATCCAACAATAAAAAATATTGAATATATAATAAGTAGCAGTGATTTAGAAAAATATAAAAAGCATAAAATTGAAACTCATAATAAATTAAAAACGATTAGCGAGATTCAACCGCCATTAATTGAAAATAAAATTGATCCGGTAACTAATTTAAACTATCAATATACTTTTGATAATTTTGTTGTTGGTTCTTCCAATGAGCTTGCCTATTCTGCTGGTTTGGCAATCGTAAAAGAAATAGGAAAAAAATATAATCCTTTGTTTGTTTATGGCGGTGTTGGTTTAGGTAAAACTCATTTAATTCAAGCTATTGGCAATGAAATTAAAAAAATATATCAAAATAAAATAAAAGTTTTATATGTTCCATCAGAATATTTCATCAATGAAGTGGTAGCGGCTTTAAGAAATAAAAGAGTGGAAGATATAAAATCAAAATATCGAAATGTTGATGTTCTTATTATAGATGATATTCAATTTATTGGTGGGAAACCATCAACGGAATTAGAATTTTTCTATACTTTTAACGCTTTACACAGCACAGGAAAACAAATAATAATTTCATCAGATCGCCCGCCAGCAGCAATACCAACATTAGAAGAAAGATTAAAATCAAGATTTGAAGGAGGTATTATTACTGATATTTCTTATCCTGATTATGAGATGAGATTAGCAATATTAAAAACCAAAACAAAACAACACAATGTTGATATTAATGATCAAATATTAGATTATATTGCAACAAAAGTTCAAAAAAATATTAGGGAATTAGAAGGTGTTTTAAATAAAGTAATATTTTATCAACAATACAAAAATGAAAAAATTAATTTATCAAAATTAGAACAAATTATTAATGAAACCGTTCGTATTGCTCCAAAAAATATCACCTCTAACGAAATTATAAATGCTGTTGCTGAAGTTTTTTCTATACCAACACAAAATTTAATTGATAAAAATAGAAAACAAGAAATAGTTCAACCCCGACAAATTGCAATGTATTTAATGCGCGAATTATTAAAAATGTCCTATCCTAATATTGGAGAAAAATTTGGTAATCGCGATCATACAACTGTAATGCATGCCTGTGAAAAAATTTCTAAAGAAATTAATTTTGATGCAATATTAAATCAAAAAATAATAACGATTAAAGAAATTATCTTCAGTAAAACCACCAATCGTCCACATAATAAATAATTATTATCCACAATTTAAAATTAAAAAAATAAAGGTCTTAAATAATAAAATGAAATTATACACAAACATTTAAATTCTAATGAAACTACTAATATTAAAAAATAATTTATTAACTAGTCTAATTACAATTGAAAAGGCAGTGGGGATAAATAATAATCTTCCAATTTTACAAAATATTTTATTAACACTTGATGAAGGTAAAATTAATATAACTGCAACAAATTTAGATTTAGCAGTAACATCATATCCCTTAGGAAAAATAATTGAATCAGGAAAAGTTTGTATCCCATTTATTGTTTTTTATAATATTATTAAAAATATTAATAGCGAAAAAATCCAATTAGAAACACAAGATAAAAAATTATTTATTAAAATTGATAATTATGAAGCAAGTATAAATATTCAAAACGCAGAAGATTTTCCTATCATTCCAAAAATAAAAAATACCAATAATAAAATTATTTTTAATAAAGATTTATTAAAAAATATATTATTTAAAATTAGTGAAATAGTTCAAGAATCACAAATCAGACCAGAAATAAGCGGAGTATTTATTAAAATAAATAATAATAACATTAATTTTGTTTCCACAGATAGTTTTCGATTAATTGAAAAAACAATCTCATTAAAAGAAATAAAATCAAACTTAAATGAATTAGAATTAATTATACCATTAGATACTATTCAAGAAATAATAAAAACTTTTAATGAAGATAAAGAAATAGAATTTTGTATTGAGGATAAACAATTATTAATAAAAAGCGAAAATCAGGAAATTATTTCTCATATTATTGATAGTCAATTCCCTGATTATAAAGCAATTATTCCTAATAATATTAATAATGAATTTTTAATTAATAAAAAAGAATTTATAAATGGATTAAAACTTTCTAGTGTTTTATCAGGTAAAACTAATGATGTAATTTTAAATATTCCTGATAATAAAAAAATTTTAGAATTATATTCTTCTGATTCAAAAATTGGCGAACAAAAATATTTAATCCCAATAAAATATAAAGGGGAGCCAATAAAAATTGTTTTTAATTGGAAATTTTTAATTGATGGCTTAAAAATATTTGATGAAGAAAATGTTGTTTTTGGTATAAATGGCAATGATAAGCCAGCAGTAATAAAAGGAGAAAATGATAAAAGTTTACTTTATGTTGTTATGCCAATTAAGTCTTAGGTATAAAATTTAAAGCTAATCCGGTTAAAGCATCAACTGTTTCCAATAAACCTTTTTTAATTAATTCATCATAATAAGCAAGTTCTAAAATAAAATATTTATTATCAGAATAATAAGACAAAGAATTAAATAAATAATCATAGTTTTTATTAACTAATAATTCAATTATTTGAATTTTTTGATAAATATTTTCTGTATAAATAAATTGTTTACTTAATTTACTCATTTTTATTTCTTCGGATATTAATAATAATGATTGTAATGTTTTTAAATTAATTTTTAGATTTAATAATTTTATTTGTTCAACAAGATTTATAATAAAATAACTTTTATTTATTGTTTGAGGTAAAATAGTATTTATTAAATAAGAATAAGCATCAGGTTGTAATATAATATTATTATTTTTTAGTTCCTGATTTAAAAAATTTTGTAAATCTTTTTTATTTTCTAAATCATCAAAATTTTTAATTAAATAATTTTTATTATCTAATGTTATTGAGTCATTGGTGGTTATAATAATATAACTATTAGTTGTTTTGAAATATTTATTTATTTGATTAAATAATTCTTTATTTATGTTTTTTATAATAATAAGTTTGTTATTAAAAAATAATGAATCCTGTTTTATGTCATTCATAATAATATCTAAAAAATTATCATAATTTATTTGTTCAAAATCATCACAATTAATAATTATTATTTCAAAGTTTTGTTTTTTAAATTCATTAATTTTTTCTAAAAGATAAATATTTTTTCGATAATTATCAATTCCAGTCAATATTGTTATTTTATTATTTGGCATTTTGGACAAAAATAAGAAGACCTTGAATTTATTTTAATTTTTTTAATTAAATTATTACACCTTTTACATTTTTTATTTGCTTTTTGATAAACATAACCATAATTTATATATAAACCTTTGTTGCCATAGGCATTGCGATAATTATTTATTGAACTGCCACCAAGTTTTAATGCCCTTTTAAGAATAAATTTTATGCTTTGATATAAATTTTTAATATCAATATCATTAAGTTTATTAGATTTTGTTAATGGATGAATTTTTGCCTTCCATAAAATTTCATCAGAATAAATATTGCCAATACCACTGATATAATGATAATCCATAAGTAATGTTTTTATTGTTTTAGAAGAATTCAAAATTAATTTTAAATTATTTAAAGTAAAATTTTTATCTAAAGGATCGATTCCTAAATTTTTAATTTCAGGAAGATTTAAAATTTTTTTAATAGGACCAAATTTTATTTTTGCTAATTTTCTTTGATCAGATAATCCAATCATTTTGTTTTTGTTTAAAATTAAAATAAAATGAATAAATTGATTTTTAATATCATTAATTATTTTTTTATTTTTTATTGGAATAGGTTTGTTGTTTTTAATAATCCACTTGCCAATTAATAAATGACCACTAATTCGTTGGTGAATAAGTAAAATATAATCATTGGAAAGATAAAATAAAATATTTTTTCCTTTTCTTTGAATATTTTTGATTGTTTTATTTATTATATTCTTTTTGAACTGATTTATTTCATTAAAATATTTCCAATTCATCCAAAAGTCTTTGATTTTATAATTTTTAATAGATTTATTTAATTCATTTACAACTATTTGGGTTTCAGGTAATTCTGGCATAATTTTATTTTAATTTTTTTAATTAATAAAAAAAGGCTCTTAGAAGAGCCAAAAAATAACTAAAAAATAACTAATAGGAGCTAGAAGCTACAAGACGGCGGTTACCATCGATTGAGATGATAACGCTACTGAAACGATGGTAATAACCATTGTTGTACCAGTTCCACGAAAACGTGGTTGGTACAACATCACTATTATCCGTTGTTACAATAAAGCTTATGCTTCCACCCTCATACAACACAATGGAACTTTGATATATTTTCACAGACTTTTTGGGTGGAACGGTCATGGAAACAATAGATGAGATAATTCGAAGGTTATATGGTGTATTGTTGTATACAACAATACCACTTCCTTGGTCCCCCCAGTGCCATGGCGCCATTGCGGTGCCATCGACATACAATGTCCTGCAACCGAAACCATTGAGGAACATTAGGGACAACAATATTAGAGAAAACTTTTTCATTTCTTCCTCCTTT
>JBMFLB010000006.1:0-20101 GCA_049971465.1 Minisyncoccia bacterium | reverse complement strand
GTTTAATTTGTCAATAGTGAAAAGATACTCAAATTTTAATTGAATTTTATTAATTTAAGTTTTATATTTAAATTAATGGCAATTTTAAATAAACAAGAATTAGAACAAAGATTAGAAAAACATAAATTAGAAGCCGAAGAAAACGATGCTAAAAGAAGAGCAACATTACATAAATTACCTTACATTAACCTTGTTTCAGTAACAACGCCAACCAATCTAACAGCATTAAGTATTGTTAGTAAAGAAATGGCAGAAAAGGCATTGCTTGTTCCCTTTGCTGTTTTTAGAAACAAATTATCAATTGCTGTTTTTGATCCGGATTTAGAAGATACAAAAAACTTATTACAAGAGTTATCAAAAAAATATGAAGTGGAAGTTTTTGTTTGCTCATTAAGTAGCTTAAGACATATTTGGAGTTATTATGAATTTATTGTAATGCCAGGGGAAGAAGTAAGCGGCGAAGTTGAATTGTCAGAACAAAGTTTAAACAGCATTGAAAGCAAAATTAAAAGAATAAGCGATATTTACGATTTATTAAAAAATTATCAAGGGCCAATAACATCAAAAATTTTAGAAATAATCTTGGCTGGAGCATTGGTGACAAAATCTTCTGATATTCATTTAGAACCAGGAGCGTTATCTGCGGTTGTTAGATATAGAATTGATGGTGTTTTGCATATTATTTTTGATCAGTTTCCCCCAAAACGTTATGCTTCGCTTGTATCACGTATAAAATTATTATCAAATTTAAAACTAAATGTTCATGATCAAGCGCAAGATGGCCGTTTTACAATAAAACTTCATGATCGTGATATTGAAATAAGAACATCAATTATTCCTTCTGAGTATGGGGAAACAATTGTTATGCGTTTGCTTGATCCTAATGCTTTAAAAGTTAATTTAGAAGAACTGGGTTGGCGCTCAGATGATTTAGAAATTGTTAAAAAAGAAATTTCAAAGCCAAATGGGTTAATTTTAAATACCGGTCCTACTGGTTCTGGTAAAACAACAACTTTGTATGCGTTTTTAAAATATTTATATAATCCTGAAATAAAAATAATTACCGTGGAAGATCCAATTGAATATCATATTCCTGGTATTACTCAAACACAAGTTGAAGAAAAAGCAGGATATACATTTGCTAGTGGATTGCGTTCAATTTTGCGTCAGGATCCTGATATTGTTTTGGTGGGAGAAATTAGAGATCAAGAAACCGCTGATATAGCAATAAATGCCTCATTAACCGGCCACATAGTTTTTTCAACTTTACATACCAATGATGCTGTTGGCGCAGTGCCAAGGTTATTAGATTTAGGCGCTAAGCCGCAAATTTTAGGTCCGGCTTTAAGTTTGGTTATTGCTCAAAGATTAGTTCGTGTTCTTTGTCCTTATTGTAAACAAGAAGTAAGCTTAAGCGATGAACAAAAACAAAAAATACAAAATTTTATAAATAATTTACCAGCCCGAGTTAATAAAGATTCTTATCGTGATTTTAAGGTTTATCAAGCAAAAGGATGTGAAAAATGCGCTGGAATTGGTTATAAAGGAAGAACTAGTATTTTTGAATTATTTGTAGTAAACGATGTAATTGAAGAAGCAATTTATTCTAATCCCAATGAAATACAACTTAAAAAGTTAGCACGAGAACAACAAATTGTTTGGATGCAAGAAGATGGTGTTTTAAAAATTTTAAAAGGAATTACTACCTGGGAGGAGGTAGAGTCGGTAACCGGTCCTATCGAATGGTTGCAATAAAAAAGCGCTCAATAACCTGCAAGCAAGTTGGAGAAGAAAAACGCCAGTGGGCGCAAGTCAGGGAGAAATTCGAGGATTTAGCCAGTCGCAACCAACTAATCCTAAATCTAAAATTTATCCCTCTTGCTTACAGGTTACTAAGCGCTTTACAAGTTTATATCCTAGCATAATACTATTTATATGTCAAGAGATAAAAATTTTAGCAATAATAATGAGCAGGCTTTAGAAGCCTATCTTAGACCAAATAAATGGGATGAATATATTGGTCAAGATAAAATTAAAGCTAATTTAAAATTGATTATTCAAGCATCACAAAAAAGACAAGAAGCTTGCGATCATATTTTGTTTTATGGCCCTGCTGGTTTAGGTAAAACAACATTAGCCTATTTAGTTGCTAAAGAAATGGATATGAATATCTTATCCGTTTCTGGACCAAGCGTAGAAAAAGCTGGAGATATTGCTGCAATTTTAACCAACATTGAACCATATTCAATTTTATTTATTGATGAAATTCATAGAATAAATAAAATCGTTGAGGAAATGTTATATCCAGCATTAGAAATAAGAAAATTGCATCTTTTAGTTGGTAAAGGTCCATCAGCTCGTACTTTAAGTTTAGATTTGCCGCCATTTACTTTAATTGGTGCTACAACTAAAATTAATTTATTATCTAATCCTTTACGTTCCAGGTTTGGAGCAATTTTTCAATTAAATTATTATTCCTTGGAAGATATAGAAAAAATTTTACAACGGTCAGCTAAAATATTAGGTATCGATATTAATTCTGATGCATTGGAAATTTTAGCAAAAGCATCTCGTTTTACTCCTCGAGTTGCTAATCGATTATTAAAACGTTGTCGAGATTTTGCTCAAGTTAATAATTTTAATGTTATTACTAAAGATGTTGTTGTTTCGACTTTAAAAATGTTTGACATTGATGAATTGGGATTAGAAAATGCTGACCGTAAATTATTGGAAGCATTGATTTATAAATTTAACGGAGGCCCGGTTGGTTTAAAATCACTAGCTGCGGCATTAAACGAAGAATCAGGAACAATTGAAGATGTTTATGAACCATTTTTAATGACATTGGGATTTATTAATCGGACATCAAAAGGTAGAGTTGCAACTGCTAAAGCTTATGAATATTTTAAAATAAAACAAAAAAATCTTTTATGATTTATCATTATAAAAGTTTATCAGCTTTACAAACCAAAACTATTGCTAGAACATTAGCGCAAGAAGTAATTAAATTTATAAACAAATTTAATCAAGCATTAATTATTGGATTAAGTGGTGATTTAGGATCGGGTAAAACAGTTTTTGCACAAGGATTTGGTAATGGTTTAGGTCTAAAACACAAAATAACCAGCCCAACATTTTTATTAGTAAGAAAATATAAATTAAATAAAAAAAATTTTGATTATTTTTATCATTTAGATATGTATCGGATTAAAAACTTAAATGAATTAAAAACTATTGATTTTCAAAAGATAATAAGTAATCCAAAAAATATAGTTCTTATTGAATGGGCCGATGTTGTTAAAAAAAATTTACCTTCCGATATTATTTGGGTACAATTAAAACATACTACAAAAAATAATCAAAGAATTATTACTATTTATATAAAATGAAAAAATTATATTTACTTGATAGCCATTCTTTAATTCATCGCGCCTTTTATGCCTTGCCGCCAATGAGTATTAAAAATCAGCCAGTAAATGCAATTTTTGGTTTATCAAATATTTTATTAAAAATTATTCAAGAAGATAAACCCGATTATATGGTTGCTTGTTTTGATCGACCGGAACCAACTTTTAGAAAAGAACAATTTGAAAAATATAAAGCACAAAGACCAGCATTGGCACCAGAATTAGTAAATCAATTAATAGAAGCAAGAAATACTTTTAATAGTTTTGGTATTTATATTTTAGAAAAGCCAGGATTTGAAGCTGATGATTTAATTGGGACACTTGTTAAAAAATTTAATAATTTAACTGATTTGCAAATTGTTATTTTTACTGGCGATTTAGATTCGCTGCAATTGGTTCAAGATGATAAAGTTATTGTAAAAGCTTTTAAAAAAGGAATAAGCGAAATGGTTATTTATGATGAAAATGCAGTTATAAATAGATTTAATTTAAAGCCATTACAATTAATTGATTATAAAAGTTTAGCTGGAGACGCATCTGATAATATTAAAGGCGTACCGGGCATTGGTCCTAAAACAGCAATTAAATTGATCCAAAAATATGGTTCAATTGAAAATATTTTAAATGTTAATAATGATGATAAATTAGTTCAAAAAATAAAAAATAATAAAGACAACATTTTGTTGTATAAAAAATTAGTAACGATTGATGTTGATGTAAAAATTGGTGATATAAAACTTACTGATTTAATACCATTATTTGATTTTAATAAAGTTTTACAATATTGTGAAAAATTAGAATTTAAAAGCATTATTCAACGGCTCATTAAAAACAATAATAAAAGCAAAGAAATAAATTTTACTAATAAAGATTTAAGTGATGTTGTTTTTATTTTTAATAAAAATGATTTATTTGCTAATTTAAATAATACAAAAATAAAAGTTGTTTTTGATTTAAAAGAGTTATTAAAACAATTAGAAAAACAATTAGAAAATATAAAATTAAAAACAAATCAATTATTTTTTGATTTAAAAATTGCTGCTTGGCTTTTAGACCCTGATAAAAAGTGCGATGATTTAAATGAAATAGCAGCAAGATTTTTAAAACAAAATTTTAATGATCAAAAGGAGCTTTATCAAAATTTATATTTGTTTTTAAATAAAAAATTAAAAGAATTTGATTTAGAATATCTATTTTCATCAATTGAAATGAGATTACCGCCAATTTTATTAGCAATGGAAAAATTTGGTATATTAGTTGACAGACAAAGATTACAAGAATTAATTCAAGAATTAAATAAAGAAATTAAATTTTTAGAAAATAAGATTTTTGAATTAAGTGGTGTAAAATTTAATTTAAATTCTTCTCAGCAATTATCAAATATTTTATATAATAAATTAGGAATAAAGCCAATAAAAAATAAAAAATTAGTAAGTGGATTAAAATCAACATCAGAAGAAGTTTTGAAAAATTTAATCAATCAACACGAAATTATTTCTTATATTTTAAACTATCGGGAAGATTTTAAAATAAAAACATCTTATTTTGATGTTATAATGAAACTATTAAAGGAAGATGATAAGCTGCATACTAATTTTTTACAAACCAATACTGCTACTGGCCGGCTGGCATCACAAAAACCAAATTTGCAAAATATACCGCAATTATCAAAATGGTCTAAAAAATTAAGAAATTGTTTTGTTGCGGAAAAGGATTCGTCTTTTGTATCTTTTGATTATTCTCAGCTTGAATTAAGAATTTTAGCCGCATTATCTGATGATAATAATATGAAGCAAGCTTTTTATAATAATCAAGATATTCATTCATTAACTGCTTCAAAAATTTTTAATGTGCCATTAGATAAAGTTACTTCAGAAATGAGAAAAATAGGTAAAACTTTAAATTTTGGAGTGATTTATGGTATGGGCGCAAGAGCATTTAGCCAAAACTCTGGACTTAATATTGAGCAAGCGCAAGAATTTATTGAAGAATTTTTTAATAATTTTTCTAAAATAAAAGAATGGCAACAAAATCTTATTAATCAGGCAAAAACATTTGGTTATATTACAAATATTAATGGCCGAAGAAGGTGGTTTTTAAATTTAAACACAAACAAATATTATTTAGATGAACGGGCGGTTATTAATATGCCTGTACAAAGTTTAGGAGCAGATATTATTAAGTTAGCAATGATTAATGTTTTTGATTATTTAACTAATAAAAATTTGTGGGGAGATAAAGCAAAATTATTAATTTCAATCCATGATGAATTGTTATTTGAAATAAAAAATGATATTGTAAAATTGACAGTTCCGGAAATAAAAAATATTATGGAAAATGTTATTAATTTAAGCGTACCATTAAAAGTCGATATTAAAATAGGCCAATTATGGGGAAGCTTGGAAACTTTTTCTTTCGATTAAAAATTTATAAAAAGCAAAAAGAAATTAATAAAATTTTTATTGGTTTATTTATTTTTATTTTAGCTGTTGCTTTAATTTTTATTCAAAAAATTAATTTTTATAATATTATTTTATTAATACTTTTATTAATTTTGTTTATTTTTTTAATTAATAGTGTTTTTTTGGTTTTAGATAATAAATTTGAATTAGAAAGCAAATCTTTAGAATTTCAATCATTACTAAATAGCGTTGATCTTGGGGTTATTATTTATACCCCTAATTTTGAAATTTTAGAATTTAACAAAAAAGCAGAGAGCATTTTTGAATTAAAAGCACAAGAAGTTTTGCATAAAAATATTACTCCGGAATTAGGAAAAAATCCAAGGTTTTTATTATTAACGCAAATAATTTTCCCTTCATTAACGCCACTATTTAGACAATTGACCGAGCCAAATATTTGGCCTCAAATTGGAATGATTAGCGTTGATAATCCAACTCGTTATTTTAATCTAACATTAGATCGTTTGTTTGATAATAAAAAAAATATAATTGGTTTTATAAAAATTGTTCAAGAAACAACTAGAGAAAAAGAATTATTAAAATCAAAAAATGAATTTATTAGTGTTGCTGCTCATCAATTAAGAACGCCATTAACGGCTTTATCTTGGGGTTTAGAAACCTTATCCGGAATGGCAATTGGCGAACAAGCAAAAGAAATTGTTAATGAAGCATATAATACCGCAATCCGAGGAATTAAAATTGTTGATGATTTATTAAATGTAACAAAAATAGAACAAGGTAGGTTTGGTTATGTGTTTGAAATAACAAGTTTAAATGAATTTTTAAATGTCATTATAAAAACAATGGAGCCGGTAGCGCAAAATTATGGCATTGTTTTATCTTTTGAACCAGGAGAGGATGTTAATGTAAAGATAGATAAAACAAAATTATCAATGGCAATTGCTAATTTAATTGATAATGCTATCAAATATAATATTAAACAGGGTAGAGTTTTTGTTAAAACCGAAAAAATGGCTGCTGCTCCTTATGTAAAAATTACTATCGAAGATACGGGGCTTGGTATTAGCCCAGAAGATTTGCCAAAATTATTTCAAAAATTTTATCGTGGCAACAATGCTGCGCAAATAAATCCTAATGGCAGTGGTTTGGGTTTATATATAACAAAAAATATTATTGAACAACACGGAGGTAAAATAAGTGTGCAATCAGTTGTAGAAAGAGGAACAACGTTTACCATTGCCTTACCTTTAGATTTTAATTTAATACCAGTGCGTGAACTTCCCCAAGAAATATAAAAAATATGGCTGGACATAGTCATTGGAAACAAATAAAAGAACAAAAAGGTACGGCTGATAAAAAAAAGAGCCAGCTATTTTCTAAGATTTTAAATGGGATAACAGTTGCGGCAAAAAATGATCCCAATCCTCAATTTAACGCGCGATTAAGATCAATGATTGAACAGGCAAGAAAAAATAATATCCCTCAAGAAAATATTGAACGGGCAATTAAAAAAGCAAGCACCAGCGAAAACAAATTAGAAGATTTAATTATGGAAGCTTATGGGCCAGGAGGAGTAGCAATATTAATTACAGCAATAACGGATAATAAAAATAGAACAATAAACGAAACAAAAAGTGTTTTAAAAGATAATCAATGTAAATGGGCAGATCCGGGAAGTGTGCGATGGGCTTTTGAATTAAATGCCGAAACATTAGAATGGCAACCAAAATTTTTACAAAATGTTGATGAAAAAACAAAACAACATTTATTTAAAATAATAGAAGAATTGGAATCATTAGATGATATACAAAAAGTCTATATTAATGTTGTTTAATTTATGATTGTTTTAGGGATTGATCCTGGAAGCAAAAGAATTGGCTATGGTATTTTAAAAGAAAAAGATAATAAGTTGCAATTTATTGCTAGTGGTTTATTAATTAAAGATAGTAAAGATGCTAATGTGGTTGATATTAAAAAACAAATGATAAAAATTTTAAATAAATATAAACCCGATATTGTTGGTGTTGAAAAAATATTTTTTTTTAAAAACAAAAAGACAGCGATAGAAGTGGCACAAGCGCGGGGCGTAATTATTGAATCAATATTGAGTAAAAAAATTAAATTACTTGAATTTTCGCCATTGGAAATCAAACGAGGTATTGCTGGTTATGGTCGGGCCGAAAAGAAAAGTATAGCAAAAATTATATCGTTAATATTAAAAATAAAACCAGCAAAAATTGACGATATTAATGATGCATTAGCTATTGCAATTTATACAACAAATGTTTATAAATTTAATTATAAGTTTAATGTATAAAAGGTCGAAAAAAATACATTATTATGGCGATAAGTCTTTTATTGCATCGTAATAAATTGATAAATAAGAGAAATGATATTGATGAAGAATGGAATTTTAGTGATGACGAAGATTTAGAAGATTTAGAATCGGATGAAGAAGAAGAAGGTTTGGAAATAGCAGAACCAGCAAAAAAAGTGAAGCCAAAAAAACATGAAGATGAGGAACCGGATTTAGATGATGATTTAATTGATGATGATTTAATGGATGACGATAAAGAATATTAATTTTTAAATTTTTATTGTTGCCTGGTTTAAAACCAGGCAATTTTTTATTAATAATAGTTGTTTATTTTTAAAAAACAATTAATATGTAAAGAAATGGAAGATAAAAATAAAAAAAATAAAAATATTCGCGCTAAACATAAAAAACATAAAATAAGTTTTTATTTAATTTTATCATTAGTATTTTTTGTAATCCTTGTTGTTGGTGTTGGTTTAATTTATTTATCTTTGTTAGTAAAAGATTTGCCATCAGTTGCTGATTTAAGCAGTAGACAAATTAGCCAATCAACTAGAATTTATGATCGAACAGGAAAGGTTTTATTATACGAAATTGGTCCGGAAAGAAGACAAATTATTTCATTTGATCAAATACCAAATTTTTTAAAACAAGCAACATTGGCAGCGGAAGATGAAAAATTTTATAGCGAACCAGCTTTTAATGTTTTATCAATAGCAAGAGCATTATGGGCTGATATTAGGGCAGGCGCTTTTGTTCAAGGAGGTTCTACTATTTCTCAACAGTTAGCAAAAAATATTTTTTTAAGTCCGCAAAAAACAATAACTCGTAAATTAAAAGAATTAATTTTAGCTTTTGAAATAGAAACTAAATATACTAAAGATCAAATATTAGGATTATATTTAAATTATATTCCTTATGGATCTAATGCTTATGGTGTAGAAGCAGCAAGTCAAATTTATTTTAATAAGAATGTTAAAGATATAAATTTATCAGAAGCAGCAATTATTGCTAGTTTGCCAAAAGCGCCAACCTACTATTCTCCCTGGGGTCATCATAAAAATGAATTAATGGCAAGAGCAAAATATATTTTAGAAAGAATGCATAGTCTTGGTTTTATTGATGATAAACAATTAACTAAAGCAACCAGCGGATTAAGTAAAGTGCAGTTTATGCCTCAAAGTTATAGTGGCATAAAAGCACCCCATTTTGTTTTGGAAGTAAAAGATTATTTAATTAATAAATATGGGGAAGATTTAGTAAATCGCGGCGGATTAAGCGTTATAACAACTTTGGATTGGAATATGCAACAAATTGCTGAAAAGGCAGTAAAGGCAGGAGCTGAAAAAAATCAACAATTTGCACAAAAATATAATGCATCTTTGGTTGCGGAAGATCCAAAAACAGGACAAATTTTAGCTTTGGCTGGTTCAAGAGATTTTTTTGCTACTAGTTCTTTGCCACAAGGTTGTGTATCAGGAGTAAATTGTAAATTTGAACCAAGCTTTAATGTAGCAACCCAAGGATTTCGTCAGCCTGGTTCAGCTTTAAAACCATTTGTTTATTACACATTATTTGATGAAGGTTATCCTCCTTCAACAGTATTGTTTGATGTACCAACTGAATTTGCATCCGGATTTTCTAATTGTCCTTCTGATGTTGATTTTAATAATTCTAATCCTGAATGTTTTCATCCTCAAGATTTTGAACCATTTCAAGGACCAATTTCATTAGATTCTGCTTTGGCTCAATCAATAAATGTCGTTGCAGTCAAATCTTTGTATTTAGCAGGATTAAAAAATGCTTTAAATAATTTGCATAAGTTTGGTTTACCTTATTTAAATGAAACTCGTTGCGGTTTATCTTTGGTTTTAGGAGGTTGCGAAGTAAAGTTAATTGATTTAGTTAAAGCTTATTCGGTGTTAGCTGCTGATGGAGTAGAGCATCAACAAAGTTTTATTTTGCAAGTTAAAGATAATAATGGTAATGTTTTAGAATCTTATCAGGATGAACAACAAGTTGTTGCTCATGCTCAAGCGGTAAGAGAAATAAATGATATTTTATCAGATGTTGAATTGCGTTCAGGTTTATTTCAAAATAGTTTAAATTTAACAATATTTCCTAATTATCAAGTTGCATTAAAAACAGGTACTAGCAATGATTTTCGTGATGCTTGGGCTATGGGTTATACGCCGTTTTTAGTAGTTGGCGTATGGTCAGGAAATAATGATAATTCTCCTAGTCCAGCTGGGGCAAGCATATTAGTTGCAACACCAATTTGGTATGACTTTTTGTCACAAGTTATAAATAATTATCCAGTAGAAACATTTCCTAAACCCGATCCAATAACTCCAATTGAAAAACCAATGTTAAATGGAGAATATATTTATCGGCCAATGGTAAATGGTAAAATTTTGCCTCAAATTCATTCAATTTTATATTATGTTGATCGAAGCAATCCTTTTGGTCCATTTCCAACTGATCCTTATCAAGATTCTCAATTTATTAATTGGGAGACAGGAGTTATTAATTGGGCGCGCTCTAATGTACCAAATTTTTCATCTTATAATAAACCATGGTTATTTAATGGCGCGCATTCAAATTAGTTTATTTGACATAAATATTTTTTTTATTAATATAAACTTATGCCAATCACTAAATCAGCAAAAAAAGCTTTACGACAAAATATTAGAAGAAGAAAAATAAATTTGCAACGTAAAGCAAAAATGAAAGCAGTAATTAAGACCTATAAAAAATCTATTATTTCTAAAAACAAAGAAGAAGCAATACAAAACTTAAATCAAGCTTATAAGGTTTTAGATAAATTAGCAAAAGTAAAATTTATTCATCAAAACAAAGCAAGCCGCTTAAAATCAAAATTAGCAAAAAAGTTAAAAGTTATTAATCAAAAATAATTTCTCGTTCAATTGTCCTTTCCCCTGCCAGTAATTCCTAATAAAATTTGATGGCGAAGATTATTTTTTATCCCAGCAACAAGCTTTTAAATTGCCTGTAGTTGATCTCCACTTGATTTTAAATTGGATATAAGTTTAAACATAATATAGTATTATAATAATATGATTTATACAATTCAGGGTAAATTTAAATTACAGCGGGAAAATTTTGTTGTTATTGATGTAAATGGCATAGGTTTTAAAATTTTTACTACTAATGAAACAATAAATATTTTGAAGCAAAGCAAGCAATTAATTAATATGTTTTGTTTTGTTTATTTAAGGGAAAATCTTATTGATCTTTATGGTTTTATTGATGAGCCAAGTTTAAAATTATTTGAATTGTTAAATAGTGTGTCTGGCATTGGCCCTAAAACTGCTTTATCAATTTTAAATGCTGGTCCGATTGAGCATATAATGGCAGCAATTGTTAATAATAAAAAAGATATTTTGCAAAAAATGACTGGCATTGGAGCTAAAACCGCGGAAAGATTAATTTTAGAATTAAAAGAAAAAATTAAAATGTCTCCGGATAAAGATTTAACAAAATCATTAGAAATAGATCAAGAAGTACGGGATGTTTTAATAAGTCTTGGTTATAATGATAAAGATATTTTAGCAATTTTAAAGCAATTGCCGCCAGAAGCAAAATCTTTAGAACAAAAAATTAAATCAGCATTAAAATTACTTACTAAACATTAATTTATTATTTGGTGCCGCGAGAGGGAATCGAACCCCCGACGCAAGGCTCTTCAGGCCTTCGCTCTACCACTGAGCTACCGCGGCTTTAGCCAATATATTAGTACTAAATTTATATTAATAAAATATATAAAATTTATCAAATTCCCGCTTGTATTTTTTTGCTTTTACGTAAATAATAAAATAAATGTATGGACAAAGAAGAGAAAAAATTTAGTGAGGTATTGGCTAGCGAATTAAAAAACAAATATTTTGATGTAAGTAAATTAAGCCAATTAACTGATATTTCCGAAAGATTTATTAATGATTTTTTACAAGGAAATTTTAAAGATTTGCCAGCTCAGCCCTATGTCCGCGGTTATATTAAAAAAATAAGCGCAGTGTTAAATATAAATGAAAAAGAATTATGGGGATTATTTATTAATGAAGCAGAAGAATTAAAAAAAACAGGCATTAAAGATAAAATGCCAGTTAATAGATTTGAATATAAAAAATTTTTCAATTATAACACAATAATATTTATTTTATTTATATTATTGATTGGTTTTTATTTTTTAGGTAAAATATTTATTTTTAATGCGCCATCTTTAACTTTAGCTAATTTAAACTCTGATATTACTTTTGCTACGAGTTCGTCTTTTAATATCAAAGGACAAATAAAAAATGCTTCTTGGTTTTATATTAATGACAACAAATTTTATCCTGATGCTAATGGTTATTTTAATGTTTCTATTACTCTTCAGCCAGGACAAAATTATTTACAATTTAAAGTAAGTAATGCAAGTAAAACGATTACTATTAATAAAATTATTAATTATTTAACAACTTCAACTTATTCCTCGTCTAGTTTAGAAAAAGCATTTAATAATTCTTTTAGTACAAGCACGCAATAAAATAGTTTTTATTTTTATAATATTATATAATTAAATTAATGGCTATTAAAAAAAATAAACAAGAGCAATCTAAAGATATTAATGCTTTATTAGAATCGTTACAAAGTAAATTTGGCGAGGGATCAGTAATGAAATTAGGCGAAGGTCCACAAATAAAAGTGGAAACAGTATCTTCAGGATCATTTTCATTGGATTTAGCATTGGGCGGTGGTTTGCCTAAAGGAAGGATAATAGAGATTTTTGGGCCTGAAAGTTCTGGTAAAACAACATTGGCTTTGCATGCAATTGCGGAAATTCAAAAAAAGGGAGGCAAGGCGGCATTTATTGATGCTGAACATGCTTTGGATCCTGAATATGCTCAAAGAATAGGAGTTAATATTAAAGATTTGATTATTTCTCAACCTGATAATGGCGAAGAAGCATTAAATATTTTAGAAAGTTTGGTTAGATCAGGAATGATTAATATTGTTGTTGTTGATTCTGTTGCGGCTTTAACTCCTCGGGCTGAAATTGAAGGAGAAATGGGACAGCAACAAATAGGACTTCAAGCGCGTTTAATGTCTCAAGCATTAAGAAAAATTACAGCAATTGCTTCAAAATCAGGTACAATAATTATATTTACTAATCAAATCAGACAAAAAATTGGTATTATGTTTGGCAATCCTGAAACAACGCCTGGTGGCTTGGCATTAAAATTTTATGCATCAGTAAGAATTGATATTAGAAGAATTGCTCAAATCAAAAAAGGCGAAGAAATAGTTGGTAGTAGAGTAAAAGCAAAAGTTGTAAAAAATAAAGTTGCTCCTCCATTTCGAGTTGCAGAATTTGATATTTTATACGGCCAGGGAATTTCTTATGAATCAGATGTTTTAACAACAGCAATTAAATATAATGTAGTTGTAAAAAATGGAGCAACTTATTCATTTCAAGGAGAAAAGCTTGGTGTTGGTTTAGAAAATGTAAAAGAAAAATTACAGCAAGATAAAAAATTATTAGATGCAATAAAAAAATCAACAGAAAAAGAAGTGCAAACTAAAGGAATAGTTGCGGCTGAAGAATAAAAACTATGAGTGAAAATTTAGAAAATTTATTTAGTAATGAAAGTGATAAAAACAAAGCAAATGAATTTTTAGATGCAATTAAAAAATTTTTAAAAACGCTTGATCAACAAAAAACTAAACAAGAATTAGAAGATAAAAATATTAATTCTATACCAATAATTGATTTAGATGAACTTAAAGGAAAAGAGGTGCTTGAAAAAACCAGAGATCTTATTTGGTGGGAAGGAAAAATGGAAATTGATTATGGTACTATTAAATTTGAAGATTTTTTAAATTCTGATGTCGGCAGACAAATAAAGAAACAATTAATGTCACAACATCATTGGGAAACATCTAAAATAAATGCATTAATAGGTGCAGTTATTCACTCTGCTTATTTTGCCCTGCTTTCTAATAGATCAGTTGATCAGGGGCCAGATGAAGTTAGCAAACATAATAAGGAAAATTTTAATTCTAATAAAAGTGATATAAATTTATTGATTTGGAATCAATTAAAAGATGATTTTGATTTGGATATTGCTCAAGAAGCAAAACCATTAATTGAATTATATACAAGATTTGTTGCTGAAGCGCTTAAACGAGGAAAAGAAAATGGTGATTTTGATGATTTTGTTAATCGCAACCAACAAGATGAAGATGTTTAATGTATGATCATTGATGGTAAATTACTGGCATCTAAAAAAATAGATTTTTTAAAGTCTCAATTTATTATTACATCTAAAAAATTTTTTGCTGCATTTTTAATTGGCAATGATAAATCATCATTAAGTTTTATTACTCAAAAACAAAAAATAGCGCAAGAATTAAATATTGATTTTAGAATTTACCAATTTGATTTCAATATCAATCAGGATAAATTAAGACAACAAATAGAAAAAATTGTATATCATAAAACTTGCGGCGGTGCAATTGTTCAATTGCCATTGCCTAATCATATTAATGCCCAATATGTTTTAAATTCTTTACCGCGAGAAAAAGATATTGATGTTTTAAGCGAAAGATCTTTAGGAGCTTTATATACCAATCGCAATAAAATTTTACCGCCAGCAGTTAAAACAGTACAAGATATTTTATCTTTTTTAAAAGTTGATATCCAGCAAAAAAAATTTAGTATTGTTGGTGCAGGAAATTTAGTTGGCAAACCAATAGCAGTATGGTTAATAAATCAAAAATGTAAATTATTAAAAATTTTTGATATTAATAGTCAATTAGATTTAAGTGATAGCAATGTTGTAATTAGCGGCGTTGGCAAAGCAAATTTAATAAATCCAACATTATTACAGCCAAATACAATTGTTATTGATTTTGGTTATGATTTTTGCAATGGGAAAATTTGTGGCGATTTTAATGCATCATTATCTTCTAATTTAGATATAATTTATACACCAACTCCGGGCGGTACAGGACCATTATTAGTAGCAAATGTTTTTGAAAATTTTTTAATATTAAATTCTAATAATTGAAATTTTTTAGATAAAAGTTGTATTATTAATAAGAATTTTGAAAAAATTGCGTTTTAATTTATAATTAAACTATGATCAATAATAAATTAAAAAATATATTAATTTTGTCAGGAATAATATTTTTTATCAGTGCGGCAATATCTTTATTAATTTTTGTTTCATTGTATTCAGAAAAGGTAGAACAAAATATAACCCGCAGTTTTCAAGTGCAAGGAGAAGGCAAGGTAACAGCAATACCTGATACAGCAATATTGGTTTTTGGTGTTATCACTCAGGGTGGTATGGATTTAAATGCGATTCAAAATAGTAATTCACAAAAAGCAAATAAAGCAATTGATTTTGTAAAATCACAAGGTATACAAGATTTAGATATTAAAACAATAAGTTATAATATTGAACCGCGTTATCAATATCAAACATGTAATAATACAATTTGTACGCCAGCGCAAATAATTGGTTATAATGTTAATCAAAATATTCAAATTAAAGTTTATGATTTTTCAAAATTAGGAAATATTATTTCAGGAGTAGTACAAAATGGCGCTAATTCGATTTCTTCATTAAGTTTTACAATAAAAAAATTAGATGATTTACAAGAAGAAGCAAGACAAAAAGCAATTGTTCAAGCCCAAGAAAAAGCTCAAGATATAGCTCATATTGCAGGATTTAAATTGGGGAAATTATTAACAATTAATGAATCAGTTAATGTTCCTCAACCTCAAGTTTTGATGAATTATGCCAAATTAGAATCAGCTATGTCTTCAATACCGAACATTCAATCAGGGTCGCAAGAAGTTAAAGTTGATGTTTATTTAACTTATGCAATACAATAATTTTTTCAAAAATAAAATATTAATTTTAGCAATAATAATTGCTTTTATTGGCGGATTTATTGGTGCTGTTTCATCGCCTTATATTGCTTCGGCTAATATCTTTGATAATATAATGCATTTTTTGGGAATTAATAATTTAAATAGCACATCATCAACATCAACCGATACTAATTTAAATAAACCCCAACCAGTTTATAATCCAACTGTTGATTATGAGCAAGCAGTTATTAATGCGGTTAAAGAAGCAGAACCAAGTGTTGTATCGATAGTTATTTCAAAATATGTGCCGGTAATTGAGCAATGTCCTTATAATCCATTTTCTGGTTTACCTCCAGAATTTCAACAATTTTTTGGCGATACGCAATTTTATGCTCCTTGTCAAAAAGGAACCAAATTGCAAGAAGTTGGTGGCGGATCAGGTTTTATTGTTTCCAGCGATGGCATAATTATAACTAATAAACATGTGGTTTCAGATACAAAAGCTGATTATACTGTTTTGATGAATGATGGCAAAAAATATAAAGCAACAATTTTAGCGCGTGATCCAGTGCAAGATTTAGCAGTTTTAAAAATAAATGCTACAGGATTAAAAGCAATAAAATTAGGAGATTCTGATTCTTTACAATTAGGTCAAACAGCAATTGCTATTGGTAATGCTTTAGGCGAATTTAGAAATACTGTTTCCGTTGGAGTTGTTTCTGGTTTAGCTAGAAAAATTCAAGCAAGCGGTTTAAATTTTGGATCAGAAGAGTTAGATAATGTAATTCAAACCGATGCTGCAATTAATCCAGGAAATTCAGGCGGCCCATTATTAAATTTAAAAGGCGAGGTTATTGGTATTAATACTGCAATTGTATCCGGCGCGCAAAATATAGGTTTTGCTATACCAATTAATCAAGCAAAAAGAGACATTCAATCAGTATTAAAAACAGGAACAATTCAAACTCCTTATTTAGGAGTAAGATATTTAACAGTAGATTCTGATATAGCAAAATCACAAAAACTGCCAGTTGATTATGGAGCATTGTTAAGAGGTAATGAAAATGGTCCAGCTGTTGAACCAAATTCTCCAGCAGATAAAGCAGGATTAAAAGCAGAAGATATAATTTTAGAAGTTAATGGACAAAAAGTTGATGCAAATCATAGTTTAATTTCTATTATTCAAAAATATAATGTTGGTGATACAATAACTTTAAAAGTACAAAGAGGAGATCAGATTTTAAATATTAATATTATTTTAGGACAAAGACCAAAAAATATTTAGATTAGCAATCTAACATAAGGCTTGCTAATTTTTAATAAATGATTTATTATTATATATATTATGGCTAGTTTTCATCGATTTACATTAAAAGCGCAAGAAGCTTTACAAAATGCTCAAGAACTTGTTGTTTCTTATAATCATAATGAATTGCAAGCTTTGCATTTATTAAAAGCATTGTTGTCTGATGATCAAACTTTAGTGCGTCCAATGCTTATTCGTTCTAATATCAATATTAATGAATTAGAAAAAAGTGTTGATCAGGCATTACAGCAACAGCCTCATATTTTTGCTACAACAAACATCAGTCAAATGTATTTATCGCAAGAATTAATGAAAATAATTGATCGCTCTGCTGATATTGCAACAAAGCAAAAAGATGAATTTGTTTCCTGCGAACATTTATTATTAGCAATTTTAGAAATTCCATCTACGGCTCAAAATATTTTAAATAAATTTGGTGTTAGAAAAGATATTTTATTAAGAACCTTGGCTCAATTGCGAGGGTCAGTGAGAGTAACGGATGAAACACCAGAAAGTAAGTTTCAGGTTTTAGAAAAATATGGTATTGATTTAACAGAAAAAGCAAAAAAAGGAGAATTAGATCCAGTTATTGGCCGAGAAGAAGAATTGCGGCGTTTGATGCAAATTTTAAGCCGTCGAACAAAAAATAATCCAGTTTTAATTGGTGAACCAGGAGTTGGCAAAACAGCAATTGTTGAAGGTTTAGCGCAAAAAATTGTTGCCGGTGAAGTACCAGAATTATTAAAAGAAAAACAAATAATAATGTTGGATTTAGGATCATTAATTGCCGGAACAAAATTTAGAGGAGAGTTTGAAGATCGATTAAAAGCATTTATTAATGAAATAAAAAATTCGCAAGGAAGAATAATTTTGTTTATCGATGAAATTCATAATATTGTTGGCGCTGGAGCAGCTGAAGGCGCAATTGATGCGGCTAATATTTTAAAACCAGCATTAGCTCGTGGTGAACTTCATACAATTGGAGCAACAACATTAAAAGAATATCAAAAATATATTGAAAAAGATGCGGCATTAGAAAGAAGGTTTCAGCCAATTGTTGTTGAAGAACCATCAATTGAAGATTCAATTGCAATTTTAAGAGGATTAAAAGAAAAGTATGAATTACATCATGGATTAAAAATAAGCGATGAAGCATTAATTGCTGCTGCAAATTTGTCAGCACGTTATATTACTGATCGTTTTTTGCCGGACAAAGCAGTTGATTTAATTGATGAAGCTGCATCAGCAAGAAAATTGGAAAGTGATAGTTTGCCGGCAAATATTGAAAAAATAAGAAAAGAAATAACAAGATTAGAAATTGAAAAATCAGCTTTAGCTAATGAAAATAAAGCAAAAAATCAAATTCGAATAAAAGAAATTGATAAAGAATTATCAAAATTAAAAAAACAAAATGATTTACTTTCAGCAAAATATCATTCAGAAAAAATGGCAATTGATCAATTAGGTCAATTACATAAACAAATTGATTCATTAAAACGTCAAGCAGAAATAGCAGAACGAGAAGGCGATTTAGAAACAGTAGCAAGAATTTTGTATGGTGAATTGCCTAAAGTTGAAAAAGAAGCAAAACTTTTTGAAAAAAGATATAAACAATCAAAAACCAAAGATAGTTTAATAAAAGAATATGTTGATGTTGAAGATATAGCAAATGTTGTTTCCCGTTGGACAGGAATTCCAGTTAATAAAATGTTAGAACCAGAAATGGAAAAATTATCAAAAATTGAAAGCGAATTAAGCAAAAGAGTGATTGGTCAAGAAGAAGCAATTAATGCTATTGCCAGAGCATTAAGAAGATCAAGAGTTGGTTTATCTGATGAAAATAAACCATTTGGATCTTTTATGTTTTTGGGCCCAACTGGTGTTGGGAAAACCGAATTAGCAAAAGCTTTAGCTGAATTTATGTTTAATGATGAAAAAGCAATGATTAGAATTGATATGTCAGAATATATGGAAAAACATTCTACTGCCAGATTAATTGGATCTCCTCCTGGTTATGTTGGTTATGAAGAAGGTGGGCAATTAACTGAAGCAATTCGTCATCGCCCTTATAGTTTAATTTTATTTGATGAAATTGAAAAAGCGCATCCTGAAGTTTTTAATATTTTATTGCAGGTATTAGATAATGGAAGATTAACTGATGGCAAAGGAAAAACAGTTAATTTTAGAAATTCAATAATTATAATGACATCTAATGTTGGAAGCGAATATTTAAAACAAATGTCGCGGCTTGGTTTTGATACTGGCGAAGACGAAGAAAAAACAAGAGAAGAAGATTTTAGAGATAAAGTAATGGCAGCATTAAAAGAAACTTTTCGCCCTGAATTTTTAAACCGTTTGGATGAAATAATTATTTTCCATCCGTTAACTACAAATAATATTGAAAAAATTGTAAATATTCAGTTAGATGCTTTAGCTAAAAAATTAAAAGAAAAAGGATTTAATTTAAACATAAAACCAGAAGTTAAATCATTTATAGTAAAAAATGGATTTAATCCTGAATATGGGGCACGGCCAATCAAAAGATTGATTCAAAAAGAAATAGTTGATAAAATTGCTGATAAATTAGTAAAAGGCGAAATAAAAATGAATAAAAAGATAAATGTTTATCTTCAAAAACCAGAAACCGTGGCGATATCTAATTAAATTTTTACTAGCTGTATTAATTTTTTATTGGTTATTAACTGTTCCTAATTTTTTTGTAATTATTTTATTTATTGGTTTTTATTTTTATCTTTATTTTTATCG
>JBMFLB010000005.1:0-30508 GCA_049971465.1 Minisyncoccia bacterium | reverse complement strand
GCCCACCAAAAAATTCCATTAAAAAATCTCTATTGGTAACTGATGGAAAATTTGTAATATATATCTAATAGCTAATAGTTAATTCGGTCTTGATACCACTCAATTGATCTTTTTGTTCCATTAATTATATCAATTCTTGGTTGATAATTTAAAAGTTTTTTGGCTTTGGAAATATCAGCAATATATTTAACCACCTCACCTTTTCTATTGTTTTTGATAATTATTTTAGATTTTGAGTGTAAAAATTCTTTGATAAGTTTTGCCAGACCAAAAATTTTTGGGCCTTTGCCAGTAGCAATATTAAAAGTATTGTTTTTAATTTTGCCAAATTTTTGAATAATTTTTATTACTCCCTCAACTACATCGTCAATATAAGTAAAGTCCAGAACTTTTTCTTTGCCAAAAACAATTAATGACTCATTTTCCAAAGCTTTTCTTATAAATAGAGGGATAACTCTATCACTTTCGTCATACATACCATAAACATTGGAAAATCTAACAATGACATAATTAATACCAAAACATTTATGGTAAGAATGAATTAACGCTTCTCCTAACAACTTGGAGGCAGAATAAGGGCTTTCGCAATTTTCAATCCTTGCATCTTCTTCTTTATGTTTAATTTTTTGAGTGTTACCATAAACTTCTCTTGAAGAAGCAAAAATGATATTTTTGATATTGTGTACTCTAGCATATTCTAAGATATTAAAAGTTATTATCATATTATCTTTAGCAAGTTCAGGGTTTTTAACCAGCTCATATACTCTGGCATTAGCGGCTAAATGAATTATCAAATCAACATCTTTGGGCAACTTTTCAAAAACTAATTTTTTATTTCTTAAATCAATATGGATAGTTCTTTTGTCTATTTCCTTAAGCCATTTATTTTTCTTCCAATCAACACCGATAACATCATATTTCAAATCTAACAATTTTTCAGATAATCTTGTGCCAATAGTTCCACTACTACCTGTAATTAAAATCTTTTTTATTTTCATCTTTAATCAAATTAAATTCTATATTAAATTTTATTACGACCAAAATTTTTATAACTATTGTCTTTAATTCTCTTTTTCTTTAACCAATCAAATAAAGTTTTGCCGACAATACCTAGACCAATGATTCCAATTTTTTGCTTCATTAAATGTAATTTTAACATAAAAAGTTTTTAGAATTTTATTGTGCCCCGAGAAACTTGAAAACCTTAATTAAAAAAACATTAAATCCCTCATTTTTTAACACCAAAATTGATTTTTTTAATAGTCTCATAAATTTTAAATTATTGATTCTATACTAATACAAAAACAAAAATAAATCAAAATAATAACATAATCCCCAACACCCAAAAACAAAATTAAAAAATTAACGACATAAATTAAGGACATCGTAAGTCCTTAATTTTTAGTAAAGATATCTTACCTTAATTTTTTAGTTTTTATTTCACTCTAATAAAAATTCTTTAAAATTCATTAAGTTTAAATTTTTTAACCAATCATTGATGCTTTTGCGATATTTTTCTGGCCCACCAAAAAATTCCATTAAAAAATCTCTATTGGTAACTGATGGAAAATTTGTCTTACCAATATAATCTAAATGACTTGACCATCGATAAGAATTCAAAAAATTAATTGCCTTTTTATAATTTTTTAACTTTCGTTCACGCCATTCAGGAGCTATCAAATCAAGAGGATTTAAATGAATATAGTAAGGAATATGAATAAAATGAGATTCATTATCAATAGAAATTGATTTATATCTTCCTTCAAATAAAGTTCCCTGTCTTTCGTATTTTTGATTAAAATATTTAGCATATCCAATATTAACTTTTTTCATAAACAAGGAAATACCACTTTCAACTTTAGGTGAAAGTAAAAGATGATAATGATTTGGCATTAAACAAAAAGCATAAATATCAACCAACAATTTTCTTGGCTTTTTCTTAGATTTATTAGATCCAATATAAGGACTTACGATGTCCTTAATTTTTGATTTGGAAAAATAATATTTGTTGTTATTTATCAATTCTGCATCATTAAATTCAAAAAGATCATGAACAAAACGTAAATAATCCTGTTTATCTAAGAAAAGCTTACGTTTATCAACGCCCCGATTTAAAACATGAAATAACTGCATAATTAATAAATTTTACTAACTTACTTTATTTTTGTATTTTGTTTAAGGCATCTAAAATTTGTTTTATTCTCATATCACTTGGCCAATATTTAAGTATTTCATTGCCTATATTTTTTGCATCTTCTTGACGATTTTGAGCAGTATAAAGAGCAAAAAGACCATATAAAAATTGAGGTCTTTTTGGCGAAAGTTGCATACCTTGTTTATATAATTCTTCTGCTTTAATTAAACTTGCCTTATCATTATATCTTTCTCCATAAGTTGCAAAAATTGATGCTTCTAATAAAACTGATTGTGAATAATTTAATCCTTTCCCACCTAATGGGTGAGAATCTAACAATGATACTGTATATTTTACCAATGTATTTGCTACTTCTTGCGGTATTTGTTGAGTTTGGCTTAAAATATTTAAAACATTATTTGCAAAAAATCTAATTTCTTCTGGTTGTCCAACTGGCGACCAAAAATTAAAAGCATTTATAAATGGATTTAAAAAATCTTGCAAGCTTGTTGACTGTTGTGATAATTGTAAAGCATTAATATATAAAACACTTTTTACATATGGTAAATAAGCAGAAAGATAAATTAATGCTGCGGCAATAATTGATATGAACAAAGCAATAATTTTTTTTGTAGTATTAGACATATTTTTATCCATTATTTAACTTATAATTACTAAAAGCTAAAAACACAAAAAGCATAATATACATTGGTAAAACATCAAATAAAGTTATCCCAGTAATAATATATACAACCGGCATTACAAAAAATAATGCCTGCAAAAATATTTGATTATAAGAATTGTGATGTTTATGTTCATCAAACGCTGATTTTTTATGCTGTTTAACCCATTTAATAAGCTGGACATAATATAAAACAAACATTCCTAAATAAGCAGCTAAACCAACCAATCCTGTTTCTGCGGCATAATCAAAAATTATACTATGAGCGCGATCAAACCAGGTTTCTCCGCCGCTAATTGGATTAAAATGCCGGGGGTCAAAATATTTATCAAAAACAACACTAAAATTTTCAGGACCCCAACCAAATATTGGGCGCGCTTCTATTCCTTTTACTGCGCTGCCCCAAGTCCAAATACGCGCTGCCCCTGATTGTAATGAAATATCAGCAAAACGATTTACAATTGGTATTTTAGAAACTATTGGACTATGTCTAAAAACTATTAAAGTTGTTACACCTAAAACTGCTACAATTAATAAAATTGAAGATATTAATTTTCCTTTTTTGCTTGGCGATTTAAATACTAAATATAATAAAAACAAACCTAAACCGCTAACAAATCCTAAAAATGCTCCTCTTGTTTGTGACAAAACAAAAAAGAATAAAAATAAAAATGCCCACAAAATATACATTATTTTTTCCTTTGGTTCTAATGATGCTAATGATAAATATAAAGCAAAAAACATTGTAAACATCATTACCTGACCAATATAATCAGGATTACCTAAACTTCCTTGAAAACGATTTTGAAAAGAAAAAGCTGGACCAACCAATCCAGGAACAATATTAATTAACAAACCATATAAAATTACCAAAAAAACAGCAACTAAAATTATATTCAACATTTTTAACCAATCAAAAGAATTTTTTAATAAAACTGTGCATAAAAAGAAAAAAATAAATAAATGCAACAATTGAACACCTGATTCGCCTCTTTCAAAATTTCCCCAAAATGCCGCCCAAGAATCATAAGCAAATATTGATGACAATAAAAATATACCAACCCATACAATTACTCCAATTGCTAATGGTTTTTTAAAATCTTTCCAATTTATTTTTACTTTATTAGTAGCCCAAGCCCAAATAAAAAATATTAAAGATAAATCAACAACTGTTCTAAAAAATACATATTTAGTAACAATAAATGGAAATAATGTTGCTGGATTTACTAAAATAATTGCTAATGGCGCTAAAAATAAAAAAAATCGCGAAAGTTTTACCAACATATACACCAATTATAACATAACAATTCTTTTAAAATCAACAAACTATCCTTTTATAACTCCAACTGGTTTTAATCTAACAACTTTTTTAGCAATATTCATACGATGGACAACATCAACAACTGATTCAATATCTTTATATGCCAATGGCGCTTCTTCTGCTAAACCACTCATTGAACCAGATTGGACACTAATTCCTTTTGTTTCTAATTCTTGTTTTAATTTTGAACCATGAATAAGTTTTCTTGCTTTTGTTCTTGACATTACTCTTCCTGCGCCATGACAAGTTGAACCAAAACTTTGTTGTAAAGATTCTGGTTGACCAATTAAAATATATGATGCTGTACCCATTGAACCAGGAATTAAAACTAATTGATCAGGAAAAGCGCGAGTTGCTCCTTTACGATGAATAATTAATTTTTTATTATCATATTCTTCAACTTTAGCAATGTTATGAGCAATATCATAAATTAATTTTAAATTTTCATTACCAAAAATTTTTTTCCATGCTTTTCTAATCTCCCAAGTTATCATTTGCCGATTAGCCCAAGCAAAATTTGCTGCTGCATTCATTGCAAAAAAATATTGCTGGCCATATACAGAATTAAATGGAGCGCAAGCCAATTGATTATCAGGTAAAGAAATATTAAACTGCAATGAATTTTGAAGCATTAAACGAATATAATCAGTTGCTACTTGATGTCCTAAACCACGTGAACCACAATGAATCATTACACAAATTTGATTTTCAAAAATATTCAATTTTTTTGCTATTTCTTGGTCAAAAATTTTTTCAACTTTTTGAATTTCAACAAAATGATTGCCTGCGCCAATTGTACCAAGTTGATCACGGCCGCGATCTTTAGCGTTTTTGGAAACATAATCAGAATTAGCATTAACTAAATGACCATTAGATTCACAATTTTTAACATCATCTTTAACAGCAAAACCGCGTTTTAACATTTCATCAACACCATTTACTAATATTGCATCCAAATCTTTATTGGTTAATTTTAATTTTCCGCCTCTTCCAACTCCTGATGGCACTTCATTATAAATTTCTAAAGTTAAATTACTAATTTGATTTTTAATTTCATCATAAGTTATATCAGATTGTAAAATTCTTACTCCACAATTAATATCAAAACCTATACCGCCGGGAGAAATAATGCCTTGTTCAATATCAAATGCTGCAACTCCTCCTACTGGAAATCCATACCCCTCATGAATATCAGGCATTGCTAAAACATATTTTTGTATCCCCGGCAAAGTAGCAACATTTATAACTTGTAATAATGATTCATCCATTAAAATATCTTCTAACATTTTTTCATTGCTAAAAATTCTTCCCGGCACTTTCATATCACTGCGAAAACTTTTTGGAATTTCCCAAACTAAATCATTTATTTTTATTAAATCTTGTTTTTTCATATTAAATATCAAGAACAAAAATAACTTCTAAACCTCTTTTTGTTTTAATAATTTGTGATTGATGATAACTAATTGCTTTTACATCTTTATCAAATCTATTTATACTATAACCGCTAATATGAGCTTCAATATTTAATGGTGATAATTTTAATATTTTAACCAAAGGATAAACTTTTTTATTAATTGATGACTTGGTTAAAATTTCATTTAAAAAATTAACTAATAAAATATCATAATTATCAGCGTTAATTACTATTTTTTCAAAACCACGAATAAATTTTATTTTTTTCTCAAAATTATTATCTAATATTTTTGCCAATCCTAATGCCGAATTTTTAAATAATTCCTCATAATCTTTGCCAACAACTTTTAATCTTATATCAGCTGTATGACCCAATATTTGAAACCCAGTCATTAATTTAATTTTAATCAATAAATTAATCAGAATCTATTTCTTTTTCCAATTCATTTATCAATTGTTGCGCTTTATTAGATAATTTTGATGGCAACTTTAAATTAAATTTTACATAAAGATCGCCACGATGATAAGAACCAAAATAAGGCATTCCTTGTTTTGAAATTTTAATTTCTTTTTCAAGATTGTCCGGCACAACAACTTTTATTTCTTTATTATCAATACCTTTAATTTTTACTTCCTTATGCAACAATGCTTCGCTTAATTTTATTGTTTTTATCATATATAAATTTGCTCCTTTTCTTACAAATACCGAATGAGGTTTAATATGAATAACAACATATAAATCACCGCTAGGATTATTATGTTCACCTGCTTCTCCTGCTCCTTTTATTTTTATTATTTGTCCATTTTCTACACCCGCAGCTATATCAACCAAAATTTTTCTTTGCCCTTTAACTCTTCCGGTACCATTACAAACAGTACATTTTTTATTAGGAATTTTTCCTAATCCATTGCATTGGGAACAAATTTTTAATTGAGTAAAATTACCAAAAAAAGTGCGACGTTCTTCTCTAATTTTTCCTTTACCATTACAAACAGTACAAGTTGTAAAACCTGCTTCTTTATCATAACCAACACCCTTGCAAACAGAACAAGTTATTAAAGTATTAAAAACAATTTCTTTTTTAATTCCAGTAAATGCTTCTTCTAAAGTAATTTCTTGATGTATTTCTATATCTGAACCACTGCGATAGGTTTGGTGTTTAGTAAAACCAAAATTTTCAAATAAATCTTCAAAAATATCGCTAACATCGCCAAAATTACCAAAATCAACATTAAATCCTTGAGAAAAATTACTAAAATCAAAATCAGATTCTTGAGGATTAAAACCATAATCAAAAACAGTCCCAAACCTATCATATTGCGCACGTTTTTCTTTATTGGAAAGAACTTGATAGGCCTCATTTATTTCTTTAAACTTTTCAGCATTACCACCAGCTTTATCGGGATGATATTTATGAGCAAGTCTTCTAAATGCTTTTTTGATATCTTCTTCACTAGCGTTTTTATCAACGCCTAAAATTTTATAATAATCTTTCATTTTAACTTAAAGCAACAAATTCCCGACTTCTGTTTTCCAAAGATACAAATGCAAAATTAGATAAAACTAAAATACGATAAATTAAAAATGCTAATAAAATAATTAACCACCGAATAAAAAACATTATAAATTTTAACATTGAAAATACTAATAATGCTATAATTACAGAATAAATAATTCTTGCTGTATCATTTGCTGAATTTATTTTTTGCCATGACCAGCTTTCTAAATTAGCAGTAAATGTTTTACTGCCATCAACAGTAAAGCCAAATGTTTGCGATAATTGATTTTTTATATTAGGCAAAATTTGTTCAATGGTATTATTTTGAACTTCAGGTAAATAATTTTTAAATTCTGGATTTTGTTCTATTAATTTATCTTTAATATATTGTTTTAATAAATCATCAATTTTAGTATTAGAAACTAAACCAAAATCTTTATAATAGGAAGTTATATCCATTGAACCAACTAAAAGCTGCAAAATTTGTTTATGGATACTTTCATTAAATGTTTTAGTATTAATATTAAAATAGGAATGCCAAAATATAACTGATAATAACAAAAAAATGCCAGTGGTTGTTTTAATAATAACAGTTTTAGCAATCCTGCCAAATTTTATTTTTAAGCTATTTTTTAACAAATGAAAACCATCATAAATTCCACTAATAGTAAAAATAAAAAATAAACCACAGCCAATAATTATATATACATCCAATAGATGATAATAATAAAATATTCCTGCAATGCCAGCTGCGCTTAATAAAACAATAAAAATTAATTTACTAAAACCTTTAATAAATAAAGTATCTAAAACAATAAAAATTAAAAATAATACAAAAGATAAAATTAAAAGATAAACATTATGATAGCCTCCAATAAATTGATTAGTAAATAAAAATCCTGTACCCAATGCAAAACTAATTGTTATAATCCCTAACAGAACTAATTTCCAAGCCGAATTATCAAGCTCAAAATTAGTTATTTGGCCCATCACTGGTTGCTGTGTTGTTGTCATTATTCCTATTATACATCATTTGTCCTATTTTAGACAAAGATGAATTTAAATCACTAATAGCGTTTTTAATATCTTGCGCATTAGAACCAGCATTTTGTTTTCTTAATTCCTCTATTTTTTTATTTACTTCATTTTTTAATTCTTCACTAATTTTATCACCAGCATCTTTTAAACTTTTTTCAGCAACATAAATTAAATTTTCAGCTTGATTTCTTAATTCAGCTAATTCTTTTTTCTGCTGATCTTCAACCGCATAACGAGCTGCTTCTTCTTTTAATTTTTCTATTTCATCTTTTGATAAATTAGTAGTTGCTTCAATTTTTACTGATTGTGAACGATTAGTTGCTTTATCTTTAGCGGTTACGGTTAATATACCATTGGCATCAATATCAAAAGTAACTTCAATTTGAGGAACACCACGAGGCGCAGGAGGAATGCCATCTAAAATAAATCTTGCTAATGTTTTATTATCAGCCATCATTGGTCTTTCTCCTTGTCCAACATGAATTTCAACTGATGTTTGATTATCAGCGGCAGTTGAAAAAATTTGAGTCTTTGATGTTGGTACGGTTGTATTTTTTGGTATCATTGGAGTTGCAACGCCACCAAATGTTTCAATGCTTAAAGTTAATGGAGTGACATCAAGCAATAAAATATCTTTTACATCACCTTGCAAAACTCCAGCTTGAATTGCTGCGCCAACTGCTACAACTTCATCCGGATTAATACCTTTGTGAGGTTCTTTATTAAATAATTTTCTTACTGCTTCTTGCATTGCTGGCATTCTTGTTTGTCCACCAACTAACACAACTTCATTAATATCACTTAATTTTAATCCCGCCCCACGCGGTGGCTGAGAAGTAATTGTTTCTTTTACTAATTCAATAGAACGATCAATATATTCTTTAACCAATTCTTCTAATTTTGCCCGCGTTAATTTCATCACAAAATGTTTAGGACCATTAGCATCAGAAGTTATATAAGGAAGATTTATTTCTGTTTCAAAAACAGTTGATAATTCAATTTTTGCTCTTTCAGCTGCTTCTTTTAATCTTTGTAATGCTAATGAATCTTTAGAAATATCTATTCCTTCCATTTTTTTATATTCACTTACTAAATAATCAATAATTTTTTTATCAAAATCATCGCCGCCTAAATGAGTATCACCGCCTGTTGCTTTTACTTCTACAGTATCATCCCCAACTTCCAAAACAGAAATATCAAAAGTTCCACCACCAAAATCATAAACAACAATTTTTTCGCTTTTTTTAGAATTTAAACCATAAGCTAAAGCCGCTGCGGTTGGTTCATTTAAAATTCTTCTTACTTTAAATCCTGCTATTTCACCAGCATTTTTTGTTGCTTGTCTTTGCGAATCATCAAAATAAGCAGGAACAGTTATTACTGCTTCTTCTATTTTTTCTCCTAATTTTGATTCTGCATCTAATTTTAATTTTTGCAAAATCATTGCTGATATTTCTTCAGGCGTATACCAACGATCACCCATTTTTACTTCTACCCCGCCATTAACACTTTGTCTTATTTCATAAGGCAACCATTTTTTATCCCGCTGCACTTCAGGGTCATTAAAGCGACGACCAATTAATCTTTTAATTGAAAAAATAGTATTAGTAGGATTTACGACTGCTTGTCTTTTAGCAGTTAAACCAACCAATCTTTCACCATTTTTATTAATGGCTACAATTGAAGGAGTTGTACGACCACCTTCAATATTTTCGATGACCCGTGGTTCTCCTCCTTCAGTTATTGCCATTGCTGAATTAGTTGTACCTAAATCTATACCTAAAATTTTACTCATATTTTTTAATCATTTTTTGGACCTTTTGAAACTTTAACTTTTACTGGCCTAATAACCTTGCCATTTAATTTATAACCAGCACCTAAAACTTCAAGAATTGTTTCTGGATCTTTATCTGAATTTTCTAACAATACTGCTTCATTAATTTCAGAATTAAATGAATCGCCAGCTTTAACAAAAATTTCTTCTAAACCAAACTTTTTTAAAATATCAACAAATTGCGATTTTATCAACATTATACCGTTACGCACTGATTCATCTTTTAACATTGTTAAACCAAAATCAAAACTATCAATAACATTTATTAATTCTGACATCAATGCTTCTAAACTTAAACGACTAAATTCTCTAAATCTTGTTTCTTCTTCTTTTTTATAATTAATTAAATCAGCTTTTGCTCGTTTCCAACCATTTAAATATTCTTCTTTCTCATTTTTAATTTTTTCTAATTCAGTTTCTAATTCTTGTATCTTTTTTTGTAAATCATCAATATTTACTGCGGCAACACCATTTGATTGTTCTTGCTGATTTGTTATATTGTTTTTATTTTCATCATTAGTCATCATAATTTGTTAATGATTTAAATATTACGACTGATTTTTCATAATTCATTTTTTTAGGACCAATACCAATAATAAAAATTGGAATATTTTGATAAAATGATTTACCGGCAATAACTGCTAAATCATCACTTTTAGTTAAAAAATTTTTTCCAATAAAAACTTGCGGCCAATTGTCTTCGTATAAAAATTTTTCTTGATTGTTTTTAATTTTTTGCGGCAAAAATTCTATATCTTCAACTATATCAAGAAGATTATTAGTAAAATCCATAAATTGTTTAATTAAATTAACCAAGCCGCTTTGAAAAAATTCTTCTCTTTTAAAGCTGTAACAGGCAGTAAAAATTTCTAAACGATTAGATAAATAATCAACTAAATTATTTAAATTATCAATATTAATGTTAGTATTTACTTGCTTATTTTCATATTTTTGTAAAATTTCATTCACTAAATAACGATAAGCTTTATTGGTTGGTATTCTGCCGCTAGAAATATGTGGTTGGTGTAAATAGCCATTTTTTTCCAAACTATTTAATTCCCATCGCAACATAGCTGGCCTAATAGAAAATTTACCAGAATTATAAAGTTTTTCTGAACTTACTGGCTCACCGGATTTTACAAATTCTTGAATTGCTTCCTTTAAAATTATTTTTTGGCGCGCACTTAACATAACTATATATTACTATTAGCAATCAATTATGTCAAGTGCTAATCATATTTCAAAATACCCCTGCAATAAATATTCTTTTGAAAAATTTTCTAATTCTTCACGGCTAAAATATTCCATAAAAATTTTATTCCATAAAGCCTCCTGATGATGATATAAATATTTAATTAATTCTTTTTCTTTTACTAATGACATTACAGTATCAATTAAATTAAAACTTACTAAAATATCATCACCTATTTCATCTTTAAAATAATCCCCTACCCAATCCAAATCTTTCCAAAAAGATAATTCATTATCTAAACTTACTAAATTTTCTGTTGCCTTTAACCAATGCAATGCCTCAGGATTAATATGAGGATAAAATAATCGCCAATCATTTTCATCATCTTTTGCTAAATATCTTTGAACCACTAACCAAAAACTTCTTTGCCCATCAGGAAACATTTCTTCATAAACATCACCCCGCAATAAAGAAATAACATTAAAAGAAAATAAAGTTTTTGATTCAGCAATATTTTTAAAAATACTGGAATAAAAATCAATTTCATTAATATAATGTAAAATTAAACTTACCATTCTTAATAATTCGCCAGAAATACCAATTGTTGCTGGTATAATAAATACTACTCCTAATTCTTTTAAATGACTTATATTGTGCCATTTTTTTTGAATAAAAGTTTGAGCCGCATTATTCCATTTTTCTGATAAAACCTTTACTGTTAATTCTCTTGATTCAAAATCATCAGGAGTAAGTTTTTCATATTGTTTAAAAAATACATTATTTAGCCAATCACTACCTTCAATAAATCTTAATGCCGCATAAATTTCTAATAAATCTTCTTTTGCCAACATTTCATCCACTGAATTATAATGTAAATAATTTAAAATTTTTTGCGGCGGTATTTGTTTTAAAAACTCTATTGCTTTTTCTTTTTTTAAAAAAAATCCAGTTTTACCATCAGTTATTTTAGTTAAATAAGAAACAACTTTAATACAATCTTCACGTTTAGCTGTTGATGGCGAACCTAAAAAATTAAATATTTTATAATCATCTGACTCAATTTTTGAAATTAATGCATCATATACATCTTTAGCAGCAGCAACATTTTCTAAATCTAATTCTTTTAAATGATTTTGTATTATTTGTTGATTTTCTTCAATAATTTTATCTAAAATTCCAACCTTTCCAGTCACGGCTGATAATCTTTTATCTATTTTTAAAATAAAATCTTTATCTGCTCTTAAAATTTTTGCTATTTTATCTAAAGATTGCATATTATTTTATTTTTTCAATTGTAATTTTTAAATTTGACCATCTTTTATTAAAAAATTCTTTTTTATTAAGAATACCAGAAGTTGCACCAATTTTTTCAACCACAGAAGTTGCATTAGCTGTTGCTAAACGAATAGCATAACAAATATTCTGTGAATTTAAATTGTTAATATTGCTATAAAAAATATTTTGAAACATCAAACCAGCAACAAATCCAGAACCAAAAGCATCGCCTGCGCCAGTGCGATCAATTAATTTTTTTTCTTTAAATACTCCAGCCCGATAAATAAATTTACCATCAGAAACAGTAACACCTTGATTACCATTAGTAACTGCCAATATTCCTGGCATTAAATCATCTAATTTTTGAAAAACTTTTTTTTCATATTTAAATGGTATGCCAGTTAATAAAGCAGCTTCCTCTTCATTTAAAACCAAAAATGTTATGTCTTTTAATGCTGATAAAATACTATTTTTATCTTTAGTTAAATGATAACCGCTGGGATTAAAAGCAATAGCAATTTTATTTTTTCTTGCCCAAGAAATAAGTCTTGGAAATAAGCGATAAGATTCACCAGCCAAAGAAAGATACCACCATTTTGATTGCAAATCATTGATATTAAAATCAGAAAAATTAAAATCATTTGAAGCGCCATGATAACTTAAAATTGTTCGTTCACCATTTTTTAATAATAAAACTGAATAAGCAGTAAATAATTTTTTATCAACTGAAATCATTGAAACATTAACTTTTTCTTGCAATAAATCTTTTTTTAATTCCTTACCAGCAACATCCCTGCCAACTCTACCAATACAAGCAGTTTTAAAACCTTGGCGCGCAAAAGTTACTGCCGCATTTGCTGCATTACCGCCAATAGTAAAAAAAATATTTTTAATTTCTAATTTATCACCAATAGGTAAAATATACCCTTGTTGAGAAGGAGTTTGTTGCCACTTAATAGTTTTTAAATCAGCCGCATCTAAAAAAACATCTCTTGTTACTGAACCGATAGTTATGATATCAAACATTAAAAATATTATAACATTAAAATTAATAATAAAAAATAATTATAATTTATTTTCTTTTTAAAACTTTTTTAACTGCTAATTCTATTGCTTTTACTCCCATATTATATTTTTCAATTAAATCATAAGGGTTGCCAGATTCACCAAAACTATCCTGCATTCCAATAAATTCCATTGGTACAGGAAATGTTTTAGCTAAAAATTCAGCAATTGCCCCGCCCAATCCTCCAGCAATTTGATGCTCTTCAACTGTAACAACAGCTTTTGTTTTTTTAACTAATTCTAAAATTGTTATTGTATCTAATGGTTTAATAATTGGCATATTTACAACAATAGTATTTATTTTTTCTTTTTCTAATTTTTTTGCTGCTAATAATGCGTTATAAATAATTGAACCACATCCAATAATTAGTACTTCTGGTTTTTTGCTTTGCCAAAAAATTTGAGCTTTGCCTAATTCTAATGGTGTTTGTTCCGTAGTAATAATTGGGGTTGATTCTCGCTGCAAACGAATATAAACAGGACCCCAAATTTTTGCTGCAATTAATGTCATTTTTTTTGCTTGAATTGCATCACAAGGAACAAAAACTTTCATATTTGGTAAAACTCTCATTAAAGCAATATCTTCTAATGCTTGATGAGTTGCGCCATCAGGTCCAGTTAAAAGACCAGCATGATGGCCAGCAATTTTTACATTTGAATCATTATAAGCAATAGTTGTTCTAATTTGTTCCCAATTTCTTCCAGGAGAAAAAACAGCATAAGAAGCAATAAAAGGAATTTTATTAGAAATACCAAAACCAGCAGCAATTGTTGCCATATTTTGCTCCGCAATACCAATTTCAAAAAAGCGATTTGGATATTTTTTTGAAAATTCTTCCAAACGCGTTGATTCTTTTAAATCCGAACATAATGCAACAACATTTTCATTTTCTTCTGCTGCTTGTAATAATCCCTGACCAAATCCATCACGAATTGCTTGGCGGTCAACATTTTCTTCAAATAATTTTTGATTTAAATCTTGATTTAACATATTTTTAATCTAATTTTATTTTGTTTTGAAGCGTACGCAATTCTTGCAATGCTTTTTTTGCCTGCTCTTTATTAGGTACAGTGCCATGCCATTTATAATCATATTCCATAAAATCAACCCCTTTACCAGGAATAGTATGAGCAATAATCACGCTTGGTTTTTCAAAAATTGCTTTTGCTTCATTAACCGCATCAATAAATTGTTGGATATTATGACCATCAATTTCAATCGTATGCCAACCAAAACTTTCATATTTTGCAATCAATGGTTCTAATGGCATTACTTCTTCAGTAAAACCATCAATTTGGATATTATTTCGATCAACAATTAAAATAAGATTATTTAAATTAAATTTTTGTTTACCAGCAAACATTACTGCTTCCCAAAAATTACCTTCTTGATGTTCACCATCAGAAACAATGCAATAAACAAAATATTTTTTATTGTTTAATTTTGCGGATAAAGCAATACCAATTGCTTGTGACAAACCCGAACCTAAAGGACCTGATGTTGTCTCAATTCCTGGTAAAGAATTGCGATGAGGATGACCTTGTAAACGTGAATTAATTTTTCTTAATGTTAATAATTCATTTAATGGAAAGTAACCAGCATAAGCTAATGCCGCATATTGAACAGGACAAATATGACCATTTGATACTACCAGCCGATCACGATCTTCCCAATGAGGATTTTGCGGACTGTGATTTAAAACATAAAAATATAATGCTGAAAAAATATCAGCCATTCCCAATGGTCCTGCCACATGTCCTGAACCAGCATGCATTAACATTTCAATGACTGCTTGTCTTAATTTATTTGCTTGTAATTCTAAAAATTTTATTTTGGCATTAGTAAGTTCAACCATTATATTTTTATTATACTATAAAAAAAATTAAGAGTCAGCCGCTTCTGCTGCGCTTATTAAATCATTATAAGATTTTTTATAATCATTGCTATTAAAAATATAACTTGATGAGGCAAATAAATCAGCTCCATATTCTTTACATTGTTTTAATGTCTCTGGCCGTATTCCGCCATCAATTTCAATTGTTAAATCTGGCGCTCGCTCTTTTAAAACTTTAATTTTTTCCAAAACCGTAGTGTCAAATGCTTCTCCCGAAAAACCAACATCAACTGCTAACAATTGCACTGACCAAATCAAATCTAAATAATTAAATAAAACCTGAACCGGCGTTTCTTTTTTAATTGCTAACATTATTTCAATATTATAATTAGCGCCTAACTCAAAAATTTGATTTAATTGATTTTGTTGATTGTTAATTATTTCCCAATGAACAATAACACGTTTAGGTATAATTTTATTATTAATCCATAATGTTATTGTTTCTAATATATCTTTTGTCATTAAATGAAGTTCAATATTTTTATTTTTAATTAAATTATTATTTTTTATTTCTTCGGGATTATTCCAAGTAATTTTATTAGAAAATGTATAATCAACAATATCAAAATGAAGCCAGTCAACATTTAAATCATTACTTATTTGAAGTCGTTGCTGAACACAATTTAAATTTTCGCAATTTATAACTGGTATAATTTTACAATTCATCTTGCTCAATTGGTTGTATCATTTTACTTTCTAAAATTTGAATTTTTTTAATTCTTTGGCTATGCCGTTCAGAACCAGAAAATGATGTCATTAACCAAATATTTACTATTTTTAATACTTGATCGATTGTTAAAAATTTAGCTGGCAATGCTAAAATATTAGCATCATCATCATTACGCGCATCAAATGCTTGATCGGGAGAAAAACATAAACTACACCGTACATTTATAAATTTATTAGCAACCACATCAACTCCAACCCCTGAACCACAAATAACAATTCCTTTTGCGGTTTCAAAGTTTTGGCTTACTCCCCAAGCAACTTTACTAGCAAAATCAGGATAATCATCATTTTCATCATACTGATAATTACCAACATCAACTACATCATAACCTCGATTTTTTAATATTTGAAATAGGTGTTCTTTTAATTTAAAACCCTGATGATCACTACCAAGATAAATAATCATAAATTTATTGTAATTTATGATAATGGTTTTGACAACTTGTGATTAATTTAAAAACTAATTGTTTGTAAATGTTTAATTAAAGTTGATACATAACCAGCCTCATTGTCATACCATGATAAAACTTTAACCAAATCGCCATCAACTACTTTAGTAAAGTTTAAATCAACAATTGCTGCATATAATTGGCCAAGAATATCTGATGAAACCAATTGTTCATTGGTAACTTTTAAAATTCCCTGCCAACGCGGACTTGCTGCTGCTTGTGTTAAAATATTATTTATTTCTTCTACTGAAGTTTTTCTTTTAGTAACCAAAGTTATATCAGCAATTGAACCGCTAACAACTGGCACCCGAAAAGAAATTCCATCAAACTTTCCTGCTAATTCTTTTATTGCTCTAGTAACTGCAATTGCTGCACCTGTAGTTGAAGGTACAATATTATAAGCACCAGCTCTGCCCCGACGATAATCGTTTCCTTTTACTGGACCATCAACTATATTTTGAGTTGCAGTATAAGCATGAACTGTACTTAAAATTGCTTTTTGAATACCAGGATTTTCTGATAAAATTTGAATAACTGGAGAAGCAGCATTAGTGGTACAAGAACCATTAGAACATAAATTAGTTTTTTGTAAATCGCTATCATTTATTCCAACCAAAATTGTTTCACCACCAAAAACACCATCTTCATCTTTGGCCGGCGCTGTAATCATTACTTTTTTTGCTCCAGCATCTAAATGAACTTTTGCTTTTTCATAAGATTCAAATACGCCAGTTGATTCAATAACAACATCAATATTTAAATCTTTCCATGGCAATTTAGTTGGATCTTTTTCTTGTAAAAATTTTATTTCTTGTCCATCAACAATTAAATTACCATTTTTTATTTCAACTGTTTTATCATAAATTCCATAAACCGAATCATATTTTAAAAGATAAGCAAGATTTTCAACATTTCCTAAATCATTAATTGCTACAATAGCAAAATTTTTATTATTAAATCCTTGTCTAAAAAACAAACGACCAATACGACCAAAACCATTTATTGCTATTTTAAGCATTGTTGTAAAATATTTATTTGCGACCCCATTGTTAAATTTAAATTATCTATTGTTCCTGCTTTTAATTCTAACACTTTATCAACTGGCGCGGGAGAGGAATAAATTTTTAATAAATTATCTATTACGCCGGGTTCAGGCTGCACATTTTTTTCAAAACCAATTATTTTATTATCATCAATCCAAATAATATCAATTGGAAATTTCATTCCTTTCATCCAAAATGTTCTTATATTTTTATTAGGAAAAACAAATAACATACCTTCATTATTATTAATATTTTGATAAATACTTAATCCTTGCATTTGTTTTATCATTGTATCAGCAACATCAACATTAAATTCTTGAGACCCTAATACAATTTTGCATTTTAAATAATTGCTACTTCCTTTGGCGCCGCCCAAAAAAATAATTAATAAATAAACTGAAGCAAATAATAATAAAATACTAAATAATAACAAAATAATTTTAAAAGTTGCCATTTATTTTAGTATACAATATAAAAACTAACTATAGCAAAAGCAATACTTACATTTAATGATTCTTTATTCCCTAACATTGGAATTTCTAAAATTTTATCGCATTGTTTTAACACGGTTGTTGGTAATCCTTTTATTTCATTGCCTACAATTAATATAATTTTATCTTTATTGCTAATTTTTAATTTATAAAATGGTATAGATTTTTTATTTTGTTCAATAGCAAAAATTTTATAACCATTTTTTCTAAAATTATTAACTATTGGTTTAAATTGCTTAATGCTGTGCCATAAAATATAATTTTCTGCGCCCAATGAAACTTTTTTAAAATCCTGTCTGATATTTCCAATTTTATCTACAGGTGAAGGAGTATAACCATATAAATAAATTTGTTTAATACCTAAAGCATCACTGGTTCTAAAAATTGAACCAACATTATAAACACTTCTAATATTATAAAGTAAAGGAACAATTTCCATAATATTATTGTAAAAAAAATTTAACTAAAAAACTATTTTATTGATGTCCAACTAATAAATAATAATAATTAGCAGCAGCTAAACCACTATTGCAATTACCAATAGTTCCCTGATACCAAGTTCCATCAGAATATTGGGCATAACCCAGCCAACCAATAGAATCGCCAGCAGTCCCAGCCAAATTGCCAGATAAACTGCCAAAATCTACCAACCATAAATAATTTCCAGCTTCTAATAATTGCGGCGATGTAAAATTAAATATTGCATCGCCAGTAAAATACATATTTAAATTTATAATACTGGAACTGGCAATTAAATTATCTTCAGAAATATTTTGAGTAATATTATTAGCATTACTAATCTTATAAATAAATGCTTGCATATTTGAATTTTGTGACCAAGAAACTCCACTTAATACTGCAAAATTAACTTTTAAGAAATCAACATAACTGCTACTGGAAACGCTAAATGGTTGTATAACTTTTCGCGCATTATTATTTAAAGCCGTGCAATCTTTTCTCCATTGTTGAGATATAAAAATTAAATTATTGGGCAACGACCAAGTAATTGTTGCAATATCTGATTTCATATTAGTTTCATCATAAGCTCTTATTCCAAGGGTTATATTATTAAATGAAACAGGAATATTAATAAAATTTTGATTATTAATATTTATCCATTTAGTATCTAAAAATTCATTTAAATCTGGATCTAAAATTTGATATTCATATTTTATTAAACTATCCAAAGAATCAGGATCAGTAGATTTATCCCAAGAAATTTTTAAATTCATTGCTGATTGGTCAAAAGAACTACTAACATTATTTGGTTTAGATGGGACTAAATGGGTTACATTGCTCATTAATTTATAATTATTATCATCAACCGCAATTAAAGAAAAACCTAAATCATAAACGTTATAATTAGAAACATCATAAAATTCAATATTAATAAAATCATTTTTATCAAAACCATTAGCCGGCGGAATTACTTCCAACCCAAAATGATTATCTTCGCTAACAATGCCATAATTTATATAGGAAGATGATGGACCAGCATAATTACAAGCTAATGGCATACCACTATCAGGAAAAATTAATTCATCTGCCTCTTGATTAGAACCACTGCAATCTAAATATTTTACTTTTAACAAATCTTTGTTGTTTAATAATAATTTAATTTTTGTCCATGGCGCATTAGATAAATAAAAATGAGGAATAAAAGGGTAAGAATTATAAAATGCTTCAATAAAATATTTTTGTCTTACTTGATCATAATAAAACTTAAAATTAGAAAATAAACTAGGAATATTTATAAAACCAGAAATAAAATTAGAACCAAATCCATCACGATCTACTGCCCGTAAAGCAAAATTATAATCTTTACCTAAATTATTAAGTTTTTGGGATAAATGAAACCCAGTAGTTGTTGCAAAAATTAATGCCTTATTCCAATCAATATTATCAGAAGAGGTACTATATCTAATTTCATAAATAATATCGCTGGTTGCTGAAAGTAAATTCCAAGATAAATTTACTGCTAATGATGATGTTGAATAATTAATAGTAAAATTATTTGGTGTTTGTAATTTTTGACGCGGCTCAGGTAAACTTTCAGTATTTTGTGGATTGGGATTATTTCTAATAATAAAATCTTCATCACGATCATTGTCACAACCATTACCAATAAATTCATAATCATCATAAGGAACAACACAATTATTATAAAAAGCTTTTCTTTCTAAACTTTTATCATAAGACACAGATTTATAATGAACCTGATCAACAATAGTATTGCTGGCATCTAATAATAAAATTTCATCATCAGTTTGTGCTAAATAATTAGAATGCTGTGAGTATAATAAATCAGGTAATTTTGGTATTGAACTGGTACTAGCAATAAGAAAAAAACTTTTTGGTTTTATATAACCAATAAAATTACTCGCAGAAACTAAATTATAAGTGCTGGAAGAATTTAAACTTGGTTTTCTTTTTAAACTCCAATTTCTCAAATTTACAAGATTATCACTAGGATTATATAATTCAACCCATTCAATATCAGAATCATCATTAGTGCCAGGCATAATTTCACTAATAACAATATGATTAACATTGGAATAAATATCGCTTGAGGTGGCAGTGGAAGTAGAAGTAGAAGTTGAGGTTGAAGTAGAAGTAGAAGTTGAGGTTGAAGTATTTGTTGAATTAGAATTTGATGGATAAGAATTATTATTAGATTGATTAGTAATATTGTTATTTTGCGCAACATAACCAAAACTATTTATATTTTTTGGCGTACCGCCAATAACAGCTGATGTTTGCCAAGTCAAATCTAAACGTCTTTCCATTGTTCTTTTTGATAAATTATCGCCAGCAGGCCAATCAGGATCAGCATCAACTTCGTCAAGTAAATTACAATTATTATCAAATAATTTTAATGATTCATTGCTATTTCCCAAACCACCGCTATAAATCACATCAGCTTTAATATAAGGAATAGTATTATCATCGGTTCTTTCTAATAAATAAAAACCATTAGCATTAATAACATTATTTTGATTAAAAATAATTTTTATATTTTGATCTTTATCAAATAATTGATAACCATTTAAATTGATATCAGCGCCAGAAATATTTTTTAATTCTATCCATTCATTACTAGCGCTGTCGGTTGTGCCCATCCAAGCAACTTCATTAATAATTACTTTTTGGTGATTAGGAATTTGACCACTATTAATATTGCAATAACTAATTAAATTATTATTAGAATTATTATTAGAATTATTTACAACAGTTGCGTCAGAATTAGCAGTATTTTTTATATTATTATTTTTCAGACTGGTTGTTTGGATACTAGTAGAAGCGGTACTGGTGCTATTATTTGTTATTTGAAAAACTGAATTTTCTTTATTAGGCGTTCCATTTATTACTACTGATGTCTTCCAAATTAATTTTTCATTTCTTTCCATTGTTCTTTTTGACAAATTATCACCAGCAGGCCAATCAGGATCAGCATCAACTTCATCAAGTAAATTACAGCTGTTATCAAATAAATATAAATGTTCATTATTGTTAACTAAAATACCATCATAAGTTAAATCACCATTAATTGAGGTATTATTGTTTCTAACTAAAACTAAAAATTTATTAGGTTGAATGTTTATATTAGGAAAAATAATATTAATTTTGTTATTCTTATTTTTTAATTCATAACCCTGTAAGTTAATTACTTTATCAGAAAGATTTTTTAATTCTATCCATTCATTGCCATAACTATCACTATCACCCATCCAAGCAATTTCATTAAAAATAATATTAGATTTTTTAAATTGCTGATTAGAAAAATTACATTTTGATGTTGTAATTAAATTTGTTTTGGTTTTACTTACCACCGTAGTTGTGCTTTTTTTAAATGTAATATTTTGTTGTTGAGATAAATTATTATTTGGCAACTTTATATTATTGTCTAACGAAACAATTTCCTGAGAAGGAGGATTATTCAATAAATAATTAGTAAATTCACCTAATGAATTAGTTAATTGAGCTGTTAAACTATTTTTTCTTTCTGCTCTTGCTGCTTCAGCTTTTTGCAAAAATAAATTTATTGTTCCAGCTGCATATTGAATTGCTTTTATTGATAAACGATCCCAATAATCTTTCATAACTTTATCCCCGCCAGCTTTATTTTTTAATAACAAAACATTATTAGCAAAATCAAAAATTGTATTAAATGGTGTTAATTTATTTTTTATAAATAATTTATAATCGCCATTTTCATTATCAGTTTTCATTGCATAAATATAATCACCATCATTCATAAAATAATCAGGCTGCGGATTTTTATATCCACTTTGAATTCCAATTGTATCTTTGCTATAAAAATTGTTATTAGAAAAATTAGCCAAAGCATCAAAATAATCATTTAAAGAATTTAATTGAATAAAAGATTTATTAGCCAATCGATTAATTAAATTAGTATCACGATTAAATAAAGTAAATTGTTTGGTCCAATTTTCATAAGGGCTATCGCCAGGATGAGGATCATTTCTTGTATGATCTGGCACACTTGCATCTTCTAATAAATGAAGAATATGCCCTAAAACTAAAAATGATTTTTCATATTCGCCATTAGCATAAAAATTTATTGCCCTATCCCAAGTAAATACAGTATCATTAATAAGCTCATTAATTTTTGATGATTCTAATTGACTTAATAAACTAGCAATGTTATGTGAAGCGCGATAAATAAAACTGCGTTGATTAGTTTCATCATTAGCCCATTTTTTTGATGTGCTCCATGATCCAACATTAATTAATGGATCAATTTTAAAATCATGCGTTAGCCCACGATTATAAACTGGATCATAAAAATGATTCATCCATCGCGGAAATTCATCTTCCTGTCGCGCCCCATCTAAAAGATAATTTCTAAATGAATCCTGTATTTTTATGCCTGAAGTTAATCGATTATAAAAATTAATAGCTTCATCAGTTAAATAAGCATGGGTTTCTATATCATAAGCATTAACCAGACTAAATAAAAAAATAAAAAGTATACTTGCTGATAAAGCTACATAATACTTTCTATTTTCCATACCTTAGAATATTGATTAAATATCATATTAATATCAGATAAAAGCTGACCATTTTCATCCCTTATTTCAAATCCATAATATCCTTCCATTGCTGAACCAGCTGGTTTTGCCTGTTTTAATAATTTAATCATATCGGCTAGTAATCCTTTTTCTTTAGCTTTATATAAGCCATCTGCCCATGGCTGGCGTGTTAAATAATACTTGCTTTTATCATCAGAATTTAAAGCAAAATATTTTGCTGCTAAATCAATATCATTTTTTTCTAATGCTGCAATAAATAAATTTAATGTTTCTTCCGGAGTTTTACCGCCATAAGTATCAGCTTTCATTGCATTTTCAAAATTTTTAGTAAAATTGGTAAAAGCAGTTAATTGTTCTTTATTATATTGATCAATTTTTATTTGCTGTAATTTTGGATAAATAAAAAATACTGCTAATCCTATGACCAATAAAATAAAAATTATTAAGATGATTTTTTTATTCATAGCAATGATAAATAATAAAAAAACAAAAAAAATTAGTACCTTATTCACTTTCATTATATAAAATAAAATTTTTAATCAATGTTAATAACTTACTATCCTAAGTGCGATCGCACTTAGGATAGTAAGTTGTCCACACAACAAATAATAAACTTATAAAGTTTATGTTATAATATTTATAACCAGCGAAAATGCATACGCTGTTTATTTTAGAAACATTAAAAAAATCAGCTTGCACCACTGATACATTATTGTTATTGAGCATTGGTAAATACTTGCCAATTAAAAAAATAAAAACAAATTATTTATCACGATATGAAAGACAATACTTACATACCACCAAAAACAATCTTTATAATCTTCTTTATAAACTCCAACAAAAAGGATACGTCACTAAAAAAATAAATAACCAACGACAGTACTGGATATTAACTCCAAAAGGAAAAATAAAAATGAGTAGTATAAAATCAAAAAGATCTCTGCCTAGCATAAATTATATCAATGATAAAGATAAAAAATTTAAAATAATAGTTTTTGATATACCAGAACAATATAAAAATGAACGCAATTGGTTAAGAAGGGCTTTAACTCTTTTAGGATTTTCAATGCTTCAAAAAAGCGTTTGGTGCGGCTACAATAAAATACCACCGCAATTTAAAAAAGATATTGAAGATTTAAATATTAATAAATTTATTCAATTTTTTGAATTTAAACACAAATTAAACTAAATTTTAACAAGTACTAATCTTGTTATTTTTATTTTATTTAAATTTTATTGTAAAATTATTATATGTTAGAAAAATATCAACTAAATAAGGTTGAGTGGATTAATATAACCAGTCCAACGCCAGAAGATATTGAAACCGCAACTAATATTTTTCATTTACATCCTGTTTTAAGCGAAGAATTAAGTCGTCCATCGGATCGATTAAAAGTAGAAAATATTGATGGTTTACTTTATATTATCTATCATTTACCTATATACGATTATGAACAACAAACATCAAAACGATCAGAAATTGATTTAATCATAACAAAAAATAAAATTTTAAGCATTACTTATGAACCAATTGTAGCTTTAGAAGAATTTAAATATAAATTTAAACAAGATGATTTTGATACTACGGCAGAATTTTTATACCAATTATTATATCACATCAATCAATTTTCATTACGTGAATTAAATCATATCGAGAAAAAAATAAATGCAATTGAAACAAAATTATTTGTTGATAAAAATTATCAGCTAGCTGAATATATTTCTTATCTTAAAAGAGATATTTTAACTTTTACTTTAGTTGTGACCCCGCAAAAACATTTATTAGAATCTTTAATTGATGCTGGTTCAAAATTTTGGGGCGAAGAAACTAAAATTTATTTTAATAATATTTTAGGAGACTATTTAAGAATTAATTATTTATTAGAAAATTTAAAAGGAACAATTGAATCTTTTAGCATAACAATATCGCAACTTTATGAGTTAAATTTATCAAAAAGCATGCGGCAAATATCAATTTTTGCCGTGCTTTTTTCTCCCCTTTTGCTTTTTGGCACCATTGCTTTACAACCATTTATTGCTGACTTTTTTACTAAAAACAATGAAATTTTTTGGCATATTTTAATTATCTTAATCATTGCCGAATTTATAACCGTTTGGATCTTTCATAAAAAACACCTACTATAATGGCTGCTATTTATTTTTTTAATACTTTACATAAAAAAAAAGAAAAATTTATTCCAATTCATAAAAAAACTGTTGGTTTATATACTTGCGGCCCAACTGTTTATAATTATGCTCATATTGGTAACTTAAAAACTTTTATTTTTGAAGATATTTTGCAACGAACTTTAGAATGGAATAAATATAAAGTAAAAAGAGTAATGAATATAACTGATGTTGGCCATTTAACATCCGATGCTGACGAAGGAGAAGATAAAATTGAAAAAACTGCGTTGATTCAAAAACAATCTCCTGAACAAATTGCAAAATTTTTTACTTTAGCTTTTTTAAAAGATATAAAATTATTAAATATAAAAAAACCTCAATATCTTGCTCCTGCTACAAAATATATTAAGCAACAAATAAATATTATAAAAATTTTAATTGCTAAAGGATATGCTTATGAAACATCGCAAGCTATTTATTTTAATGTTAAAAAATTTAAAAACTATAATAAATTATCTCATCAAAATTTCATTGATAAAAAAATTGCTGCGCGGCAAGAAGTAGTTTTTGACTCAGAAAAAATTAATCCCCAAGATTTTGTTTTATGGTTTAAATTAGTTGGTAAATTTAAAAATCATATTATGCGCTGGCTTTCCCCTTGGGGATTGGGCTTTCCTGGTTGGCATATAGAATGTTCAGCAATATCAACATCAATTTTAGGACAGCCATTTGATATTCATACTGGTGGGGTTGACCACATTGCTATTCATCATACAAATGAAATTGCTCAATCAGAAGCGGCTTTTGACAAACCACTAGCGAATTATTGGCTCCATAGCGAATATTTATTAATCAATAATTCTAAAATGTCAAAATCTCTTAATAATTTTATAACTTTAAAAACCTTGCAAGAAAAAAATATTTCCCCATTAACATTTAGATATTTTGCTTTAACTGCTAATTATCGCGCAAAACTTAATTTTACTTGGGATACAATAAATTTAATGCAAAAAACATTTGAAAAATTACAACAAGAAGTCATTAAAATAAAAACTTTAGCTAAAAATCAAAAAAATAAAGTTTCTCAACAAAACATTAAAAAATACTTAACTAAATTTACAATTGCTATTAATAATGATTTAAACACTCCTCAAGCTTTAGCAATTTTATGGGAAGTAATAAAAAATTCAAATTTAAATATGAATGAAAAGGAAAAAATAATTAACGAGTTTGATAAAGTATTAGGATTAAAATTGGCAGATTTAAAACCGCTTCAAATACCAGCAAAAATAACAAAATTATTAGAGCAAAGAGAGTTATACAGAAGAAATAAACAGTTTATCCAATCTGACGCCTTGCGTCAAAAAATTAATGATTTAGGATATGATATAGAAGATACACCACAAGGACCATGGTTAAAAAAGACGAATTAAAAATACCACCTCATGACCTAGAAGCAGAAAAATCTGTTCTTGGTTCATTAATGATTGACCAAAATGCAATTTTTAAAATTGCTGATTTTTTATCAGCAAATGATTTTTATGATGAAAAACATAAATTAATTTATGAAACAATTGTTGAATTAATTGATAATGGCAAACCAATTGATTTATTAAGTGTAAAATCAAGATTAAAAGAAAAAAAATTATTAAACAAAATTGGCAGTACTGATTTTTTGACTGATTTAATTAATTCTGTTCCAACTGCTGCTCATATTGTTCATTATGCTAATATTGTAAAAGAAAAAAAAGTAAGAAGAGATTTAATTAGCGCATCATCTGATATCAACGAACAAGCATTAGAACAATCATTAAGTTTTGAAGAATTATTAGATCGGGTGGAACAAAAAATATTTACAATTTCGCAAAAATCACGGCCGCAAAAATTTTCTGCTTTAAAAGAAGAATTGCCTTTAGCTTATGAACGATTAGAAAAATTGCATAGCGGACGAAGCGCGTTGCGGGGGATACCAACATTTTTTACTGATATTGATAACATTTTATCGGGACTACAAAGATCAGAACTAATAATTTTAGGGGCAAGACCATCTTATGGAAAAACAGCATTTGCTTTGGATATTGCGCGACAAGTTGCTTTAGGTGGTTATACAGTTGGTGTTTTTTCAATTGAAATGTCAAAAGATCAAATTGTTGATCGATTAATATCAGCCCAAGCTCAAATACCATTATGGCAATTAAGAACTGGAAGATTAAGCGATGAATTAGAATTTGGATTAGTACAAAAAGCATTAGATGAACTTTCTAAAACTAAAATTTTTATTGATGATACCCCATCTCCTACTATCATTCAAATAAAATCAATGGCAAGAAGATTACAAATTGAAAATGGTTTAGATTTAATTGTTATTGATTATTTACAACTAATTCAGCCGCGCACTGACAGCGAAAGCATGGTCCAACAAGTAACTGAAATATCACGGGGGCTAAAATCTTTAGCGCGGGAATTAAATGTACCCGTACTAGCAGTATCACAATTATCACGAGATGTTGATAAAAGAGAAATAAAAATACCACGCCTTTCTGATTTAAGAGAATCTGGTTCTTTGGAACAAGATGCTGATGTTGTTTTATTTATTTATCGTAAAGATAAAGAAAAAATAGAAATTAACACTGAAAATCCCAATGAAAATATTGCTGAAATAATTATTGCTAAAAATAGAAATGGCCCATTAGGCGCAGTAAAATTAAAATTTGATGCTGAAAAAGTAACATTTTATAATTTAGAAAAACCAATCGAAAATTTTGATAACCTTTAATGCTTCCATCACAAATTCAAAAATTTATAAACGAATTTTCCAAATTACCATCAATTGGACCGCGAATGGCAACAAGATTAGCTTTTTATTTAGCTAATTTGGATGTTAATTCAATTAATGAATTAGAAAAAGCAATTAATGGAATTAAACAAATTGATCATTGTCCTCAATGTTTTTTTTGGAAAGAACGCAGACAAAAGTTATGTTCAATTTGTTCTGACCAAAAACGCAATCAAAAAATTATTACTATTGTTGAAAAAGAAACTGATGTATTAGCAATTGAAAACACAAAACAATTTAATGGAAATTATTTGATTTTAGGAGAATTGACTAAAAACGGAACCATAACCAGTACACAAAAATTAAGATTGGAATCATTAAAATCAAGAATAAATAAAAATTTTCAAGGCAAAATTGATGAATTAATTTTAGCAATGAATCCCAATTTATTTGGTGATATTACTGCTAATCTAATAAAATCTGAATTTAAAGGTTTGGCTAAAAAAATAACAAGATTAAGCCGCGGTATCCCAACTGGCGGCGAAATTGAATTTGCTGATGAAGAAACGCTAAAAGAAGCGCTTAACCATCGATCTTAATTAAAATTAAAAACTGATATTTTTTATTGCTACTTGTGTAAAATATTGGCGATGTGTTTTAAATTTTCTATATCTAGTTTTAGAATGATATCTAAAAACAATTTTCTCTTTATCCCGGGCTTGATTCAAAATTATTCCATCAACTTTTGCGCCAGCAACATAAGGATTTCCTATTTTTATTTCTTTTCCATTGCTAACCAATAAAACTTTATCAAATTCACACTTATCTCCTTCATTACCCCTTATTTTTTCAATTTTTATTTTATCACCATTACTAACTTTATATTGTTTTCCTCCGGTTTCAATAATTGCTATTTGTTTCATATTTCAAAGAATAAAATAAAAAAAATAAAAAATCAACCCCTGGTGGAGTTGATTTTTCTATCAACTAAAATTTTTTTATTTTTCTAAATGTTCTCTTGTTTTATTAATCAAATGAGTAGCATAATCTTTCCCACCCAAACCAAATGCCAAACCACCAGCTAATGCAAACATACCAACAATACCAATCACCACCGTATTAATAATTGTTACTGCTATTCCCAATTGATATAATGCCGCTAAAAATCCAAATATAAATATTGACCACCAAGTTAAACTTGAAATCATCCCAGCTGAATGCAATTTACTGCTTTTAATTGCGCCAAATACAATTTTTTTTAATACATTAGCCAACAACACAGCAGTAATCATAATAAGAACAGCAACAACAATATTTGGTATGTACATTACTACGCTTTGCAAAAAACTAGATAAAGTAGATAAACCAAGTATATCAGAAGCAGCTAATAAGAAAACAATAACGAAAAACCAATATACAATCTTGCCTAAAAATTTTGCGCTATTTAATGAAATATCAGCGCGAGCTAAATATTCTTCTACACCCATACTAGCTAATGCTTTATCTAATTTTATTGCATTAATTATTCTTTGTACTAATGCATCCAATCCAGCCGCAACAATTAAACCAATAAGAAATACAATTAATGCTCCTACTAATTGACCTAATACATGTACAGCACTAATCCATAAATTTTGAAAAGAATTAGCAATAACTGCTGTCCAATCTTGTATAAACATATTTTATATATTTATTTACGACCTTTTTATATTTATTATATTATAACATATTTTTTAAAAAAATAATGTGGACTCACCGGGAATTGAACCCGGAACTCAGCAATGCGAATGCTGCGTAATACCATTTTACTATGAGCCCTATTATGCTTATTTAATTATATAAAATTATTATTCAAATAAAAATTATACACTATTAAAATCACCCTGCTGTTCTATTTTTTGTAATTCCTCTAATAATTTATTCGTATTATTTACATAAGCATTATACAATACAAAATGATTTTTTAATGTGTTATCACTAAAACCTTGTAAACCTAATAAATTATCAAAATTTTTAGCTTGGTACATATACTCAATTATAAATAAATTATAAAACAATTTCAATTTTTGCCTAAATAAAAAACCCCGCTTTTAAAGCGGGGTCCGATTTTACGCTATCGGGAAACTTCAAACAATAATGCTTAGTTAGAAAGTCCGTTAATAGATTGACCAGAAATAGGCAAACTTATATTAGGACTCAAAGAACTAACATCTACAACTCCATCATTCCAGGTGACTCCTTGCAATAAAATCTGATAGGATCCTGTACCTGATGTAACAGAAACAAGATTAGCTGGCGTACCATTAATTTTTACAACTAATGTTCTTGTTGTACCCTGTGGAACAGTCCAACCATTAGTAATGGTTAATTGTGCAGTTGTACTTGCTAATGTTGTTGTAGCAAGAATCAAAGATGGATTAGTAGAATCATAAATAGCAACAGGTACTGTTGTTGATGATTGTACTAATGAACCAGAGTGCGATAAGCTAAC
>JBMFLB010000004.1:0-34642 GCA_049971465.1 Minisyncoccia bacterium | reverse complement strand
ATGATAAGACAAGATTTAACTATTGATTGGACAAATAGCGAAATTATTAAAGCCAGAATAAGGGATAATGTAAGGTTTTTGCTTTTGAAAAATGATTTTAAACCGGAAGAGACCGAAGAGATAACTAATTTGATTTATCAACAGGCATTTATTTTATATCGTGATTTTATACCAAACAAAACATCTTTATAGTTTTTAATAGAACAGCCACTTATGCTGAAAAGAACCATCGCGGTTAACTGATTTCGTTATCGAGGTTGAACCTCGATATAATGCTTTAGTATAGCGTTTTACGGCGAAATACTTGATCGGCTTTGTGTTGGCGAAGCCATCGGAATTTTGACCTAGCACCCCGACCGTTTATCTAACAATTCTATAGTGAGAAACCCATTTATCTTTTTTGAACTCCAAATTAATAAAATATTTCAAAACTTTGGTTTTTGGGAATTTTTGAAAAACAATTTTTTCTGTTTTGGCTAATATATTTTTGTGATGAGAAAATTCTTCTTTTGGATCTTTAAAATTCAGAGAACCGCCATAGGCGCCGCAATCCTTGTGCATTGTTAAAATAATGGTTTTTGAATTATGTAGTTTTTGAGAAATTTCAATCTGCTTTAGGAAATAATCCTGAGTGGTTTTGTCTAACAATCCTTTCAAAGAACCAGCAACTACGCAAAGGTCAAATGTCCTGTATTTTTGCTTGAAATAATTTTCAATCTGCGGATGTAATCTCCAATCTAAACAGGTAAATAAAACCGCCGAGCAAGAATGTTTTTTTTCGTTATTTTTTTCCTGTCTCATATTTTAAGATTCAAATAATTCTTAATAACAGTCCTTAGAAAATTTGAGCTATTCATCTTCGTCTTGAAAATGGATGGCTCCTAAAAATAATAGCACATAGGAAAATTTCCGCAAGTTTTGCACTATTCCGCACCAATCTTAAGGGATTGTTTTGGGGGCGAGGTGTTTTGCCATTTAGAAGAACGTTCCCACACTATTGAAATATAGTATACTGATAATGGAATGAGGAAATTAATAGTTTTTTACCCTAAAGAACCATAAATAATGTGTCTAACACCATAATAACATGAAAGTTAACAAAAACAGTTTATTTCTATAGTTATAGTGATTGTTGCTTTTCAGACTATTGTTTTGGCAGCTCCCCCTGATGTCCAGATTCTTATCACAAAAATTGAGCGTCCAATAATGCATTAGCTTTGGCAATTTTTTATTTTAATAGAAAATTTCCAAGAATTAAATAACTGCTTAAGAAAATAAGCCTGCTTATTTTCTTAAAGATTTCAAGCAGGCTTTTTTGGCAGTATCCGAGTCATATTTCATCCTCCTCTGATTTGATAAGTAGTGGTTTACCAGAGATAGTTCTAAAGAGTTCAATTCTCTGGATTTTTTCAAATTCTATCTCTTTTTTCGAAACCTTCCGAAAAATCTTTCCATCAACAAGTTTATCTTCGGCCAAGGTGAAAATGATTTTGTGCCTATTCACCCTTAGATCGCTAATTAAGCCAATTATGTGCTTGTCTTTGGTAAGGAAAATTCTTGCGTAGAAGGCCTCTCCATTTGCTGCTGTGTTTATCCTTTCCACTATGGAGGTAATTTTTTCTCGAATTTCTGCCAATTTTTTGGTGAGATCTCCGATTTCCATTGTTCTCACCTCCTTTCTTTTAAGTTTCTAATAAGGAATGATAAAGGATAAAGAAAAGTTTGTCAAACAGTAGCTCTTTTTAAATGACTCTACCTGCTTTTGTTTATTTGACAAACATTTACCTTCTTTGATATGTTTACCGAGTGATAAGTAAACTCCAGAGTTCTTTTTGAAGCGAGAGCAGGCAAAAATTCCTGGCCAGATATATTGTTATTAAGTTGGCAATTTTAAAAATTTATATTTTCTTTTAATTTATAAAGTTATATAATGATGTTATGACCACTGAAGAATTTATAAAATCAATTGAAAATTTTTTTCAGCGCGGCGTTGAAATAGTAAAAAAGAAAAACAAAGATTATTCTGGCGATGATGATCCATTTAAAAATTTTAGAAAAGCAGAAATTGTTGGTGCGAGCATTGAACAAGGAATAATGATTCGAGTAATGGATAAAATTTCAAGGATTGGTAATTTGCTAGCAACAAAAGATGCAGCGGTAAAAGAAGAAACAATTCAAGATACATTAGTTGATTGTGCAAATTATCTTGCAATTTTAAATGCTTATTTAGAAAGTAAAAAAACAGAACAAAATGGATCTAACCAATAAAACTATTGTTATAACCGGAGGCAGCAGTGGATTAGGTTATTGTTTAGCAAAAGCTTTTAAAAAATTTACTGATAAAATTGTAATTTGTTCTAATAATCAAGATGTTTTTGATAGGGCTAATGAATTAAATATTTCTGCTTCAGTTAATGATGTTACTAAAATAGAAGATGTTAAAAAATTGTTAGATTTTGTATTGCAAAAATTTGGCGTAATTGATATTTGGATTAATAATGCTGGAATTTGGATGCCTCATTGTTCGATTGAAGATTTAGATTTTGAAAAAGTTAAAAAAGTATTTGATGTTAATACATTTGGTTTAATGTATGGTTCACAAGTTGCATTTCGTCAAATGAAAAAACAAGGAAATGGAGTCATTATTAATATCATTTCAGTTAGCGGCATTGAACCGCATATTGGTTCATCTGGTTATTGCGCTAGTAAATTTGCTGCTAATGGTTTCACTAAAGTTTTAAGATTAGAAGCACAGCAAATAAAAGTTATTTCTATTTATCCTGCTGGGATGAAAACTAATTTATTTAAAGATTCTTTGCCTGAAGATTATAATAATTATTTAGAACCAGATTATGTTGCTCAAAAAATTATTCAAAATTTGATTTTAGAAAACCCAGTAGAAGAATTAGTAATAAGAAATTAATTATGGATAGACATTTTTCTGCAGGCGGAGTTGTTTTTAAAAAGCAAGATAATCAAGTTTTATGGCTTGTTACCAAAGCATCTAATCACAATAAGGACTTATGGAGATTGCCTAAAGGATGGTTAGATGATAAAAATGGTGGGCCAGGAGAATTGGGGCGTGGGATTAAAAAAGCAAGCGAAACTGATTTACAGCAAGCAGCATTAAGAGAAGTAAAAGAAGAAGGCGGGGTTAATGCAAAAATTATTACTAAAATAAAAACAATAAAATATTTTTCTAAATGGCAAGGCAAAACAATTTTAAAATTTGTAACTTTTTATTTAATGGAATATATTAATGATGTTCCTCAGGGATTTGGTTTTGAAACCGAAGAAATTCGTTGGTTAAATTTAAATCAAGCTAAAGCACTATTAAATTCATTGCAAGAAAAAGAAATTTTATTGCAAGCAAACAAAATTTACACCAATTATTATAATTGGAATTAAATATTAATGGTGGACAAATGAAAATAAAATTGGGATTTGATCTTTATTTTAGTGTGCGCCTGGTTGGAATCGAACCAACATTTTTAGCTCCGGAGGCTAATGTTCTATCCATTGAACTACAGGCGCGAAATAATTGTAACTGAAATGCTAATGATAAATATAATATATAATAACCAGCTAAATTTGTATAATTTATGTTGAGGAAATGCTTTTTGCCATAATCTAATAATTAAAATTCCTTCTAACCCTAAAAATATTCCACTAACAAAATTTAAAGTTGGTAAAAATTTATTAAACCCTAAAAAATAAAATATTATTGGCAATGATAAAACCGATAATGCCGCAATATATTTTTTAATTTTAAAATCAAGTCTAAGCATATCATAAATATTTGCGCCAACAACAAAATAAGATGTCCATAAAACAATTAATCCCAAAATTGCTAAAAATATAGTTATAATTGGTGATAAAGATAATGAATTTAATGTTTCTGGAGTTATTAAAGGATTTATTTTTAAAACTCCAATAACAAATATTAGATATAAAATTGCTGGAATTGTTGTTCCAAGTATAATTGATTTTTTCGCAATATTATTTTTATTTTTAGCCGTTTTTAATTCTTCTAATACTTTATGAATTGCTGGTCGGCCAGATAAAGCAAATAATAATAATCCAAATGGGGTTAATAAATTAGAAAGATTGAAATTAGCTATTAATTTAATATTATTGTGATATTGAAAACTAAAAAGCATTATTATTAAAACAATAGCAATCATTGAAAAAATTCCAATTGATTCGGCAAAGCCAATAGTAGAAATTTTTACAAAAATAAAAATAGAACTTAATGCCCAAAAAATAAAAAGCAAATAAATTGGTGGTATTTTTATAAAAATTAATTGGGAAAAAGTTATGGAAAGTATTAAATAAACAGTTAATACAAAAATTAATTTTAATAAAATTATGATTGTTGATAAAAATGAGTAAGGATACTGTAAATATTTTTTAAATAAAAATGCAATTTGATGTTCAGAATTTTGTGCATTTAAAACATTAAAATACATTTGATGCAAAGTAATATAAATGATGGTAAAAACAGTAAGATAAATTATACCAGTTATTAATCCAATTTGAGCATAAACATAAGGCAAAGCAAAAATGCCAGCACCAATAATAGTGCTGGCTAAAATGCTAGTTGTTTTTATTTTAACATTCATTTATTACTCTTCTAAAAAAATTAAGTCTCCTTCTCTTACTTTATCATTTACTTTAATGCCTACTTCTTCACCTGCTTTTGCGCTATTTATGTTTTTGTGATCGTATTGCATTGAATCAATGGTTTGGGTGAAGTCAGTAGTTGCTCCTTTAATTCTAATTTTTTGGCCCACTGATATATTAGATTGAAATTTAACAATAGCAACACCAATACCATTATAATAATGGATTACTGCGCCAATTGGTTTGATGGCCATTATATTTAAAAATTTTAATCGACCTTTGTATTATTTTTATATTCTTTTTTAATAAGTTCTAATAATTGGTCAATTAATTTTATTGGGTCATCAGAAAAAACAACTTTTCCTGGTCCGCGATGAGCTCCTTCTACAATATTTTTTAAAATGTCAGCTGTCCCTCCAGTTCCTTCCAATACCCCCATTGGTTTTTGATCCTCAAATCCAATAGAAAATTCATTTAGTGTACCAATTCTTCCACAAATTGTTATTATTCCATCAGCAGATCTTGTTAATAATAAATTTCTTCCTGCATATTCAAAGCCGGTGTAAATAATTATGTCATGATAATCAATTGGCAGGTGATAGGTTTTAATATGAGCAGTTTGTGATGCAGCAGGTGATAATCCAACAACAAAACCTCCTGCGCTTTTTGCTCCTTTTGCAGCCCAATAAGGAATGCCAGTAGTTGCTCCGGTAACAACAATTATTCCTCTTTTTGCCAATTCTTTACCAATTAGTTCTGCTTTTTCTACAGCATCAATTGCACAATGTCCAGTTTCCGCTGCTCCTGATATTGCAATTTTATATTTTAAGTGATAAGTTTTTAATAAATTTTTTTCCATAGTTTTATTATAAAATAAATTTATCATTTAATCCAGGCATAATTGCATTTATTGCAAGATTATCTTTTATGACTTGAATAAATTTTTCTCCCCTCTCTGGTTCGCAATGGATAGCAAATATTTTTTGTAAAGATAAACGCATTGGGTTTAACCATTGTAATAATTGATTTTGATCAGCATGAGCAGAATAACCACTAATATTTTTTACTTTACATTTTACTTCTATATTTTCATCAAATATTTTTACATTTTTAACACCGTCTAAAATTTGTCTTCCTAATGTTCCTTTTGCTTGATAACCAATAAACAAAATCATGCTGCGAGGATCTGATAAATATCTTCTTTCGTGATGTAAAATTCTCCCACCATTAGACATACCCGAACCAGCAACAATAATTTTTGGCGCTGGTACATCATTAATTGCTTTTGATTCATTGGTGGTTAAAGTCATTTTTAATCCTTCAAAATTAAAAAGATCTTGTGTTTTTTGTATTTTAATTTCTTCTTGATTAAAATATTCAGCATTTAAAGAATATTTTTCATAAATTGAAGTCAGTTTAATTGCTAAAGGGCTATCAATAAAAATTGGTATTTTTGGTATGCGTTGATTTTTTATTAATTCATTTAATTCAAATAAAAGTTCTTGAGTTCGTTCCATGGCAAAAGAAGGAATCATTAAAACCCCACCATCTTTAATTGTTTCTTCAATAGCATCTTCAAGCATATCTTTTCTGATTGAAAGATTTTCATGGATAGTATCGCCATAAGTTGAATCAATTAAAACATAATCAGCATAATCAACTGTTTCTGTTTTTTTAATAAGAGGTTCAGGAAAATTACCAAGATCACCAGAAAAAACTATTTTTTTTCCTTCTACTTCAATAACAACAAAACTTGAACCCAAAATATGTCCGGCATCAAAAAATTCAGCAGTAAATGGGCCAATTTGAATTTTTTCATGATATTTTCTTTTTTCCCATATTTTCATTACTTCTAAAATATCATTGCTATCATATAAAATTTCTTGATTAAATTTTTCTGCTTCATTTTTTAATAATCCTGCGGCATCTAATAATACAAATTCTGCTAAATCTTTTGTTGGTGGTGTGGAATAAATTTTACCCCGAAATCCATCTTTATATAGTTTTGGTAATCTTCCAATATGATCAAGATGAGCATGAGTTATTAATACAGCTTGAATTTCTTTAGGATTATAAGGAAATGGTTTAAAATTTAATTCTTCACAGTAATGAGATCCTTGAAATAAACCGCAATCAATTAAAATTTTTGCATCACCACTTTGTAATAAAAAATTAGAACCAGTTATTTCTTGCGCCGCGCCATAAAAATTTAATTCCATAATTTTATTTTAGTTATTTTTTGAGGTTTGTATAGTTTCTCCTTTTTGCAATTTTTCAAAATCATAAAAAACAAAAAATGAAGCCATTAACAAAATCATTTCAGCATATAATAATTGATTTGGTTGTAATAAAATAATTAAGCTATTAAAAATAAAATGTAAAATAATTGCAATTATTAATCCATAGAAGATGTTTATTTGTTTTTTAGATTGTATTGATTTACCCCAAAAATAACCAATAAATCCTCCGGTTAAAGCATGAAGCATTGTTGCTCCGGCAAATCGTAATGATAAAAATTTTATTGCATAATTTAGGTCAACAGCGTAGCCGCTAGCTGATATTAAATTTTCTATTGTTGCAAATCCTAACGCCGCAGTTATTGTATAAATCATTGCATCAACTGGTTCATCAAAATTTTTGTTTTTATAAACAGCAATTTTTGCCGCAATAAATTTTGATAATTCTTCAATTAAAGCCAAAACAAAAACCAAAAATAATAAAGGTGAAAAATGTAATTGTTTAGTTATAAAATTAAATAATGTTTCTAATCCATATACTGGTAAAGCAATACCAATACCAATACCAAAAGTTTTTAATAAATAATATTTTGGTTCTGGATGGATATCTTCATGCAAAAATATAATTAACCAAGCAAAACCAGGTAATAAACTTAAAAAAGTTAAAGCAATTATACTAATTACAATTACCATTTTTCAATTAATAATGTTGATTGGCTTTTATAAGGCAAGTTTTGATAAATTGCTTCAGTAATAAATGGCATAAATAAATTAATAAGTTTAAGAGATTCTAACAGTGAATATGCTAGTATTATTTGGGTATTTAATTTTATTTTTTCTTTTGATAATTGTTTTTTTGATGTTTCAATATATTTGTCACAAAATTGATGCCAGAAAAATTTATAAGTAAGTTGCAAAGCTTTAGTAAATTCAAAATTGTTAATATTTTTTTCAACTTTTAATTTTGTTTGTTTTAACTGTTTAATTATTTGTTTATCTGCGGTTGTTAATGGTTTTATTTTTTGTAATTGTGAAGTGTTTATATCTTTGGTTTGCATTATAATAAAACGACTAGCATTCCAAATTTTATTTGCAAATTTTTTCCCGGCAATAATTGACGCTTCGTCCCATTTTATATCCTGTCCAGTTGCTTGCCAAATAATTCCAAAACGAGTGGCATCAGCTCCATAGTTTGAAATATAATTAAGTGGATCAATACCAGTTCCTAAACTTTTTGACATTCTTTTGCCTTCTTTTGTTAAAATTGTCCCATGGATTATTACATCTTGAAATGGAGGTTTATGTTTAAATTCAATACCAGAAAAAATCATACGCGCAATCCATAAATTTATGATATCACGAGCAGTGACAACTAAATTGCCAGGATAAAAATTTTTTTGATCATTTTTAGTTAAACCAGCAAATGGCCATAATGCTGATGAAAACCAAGTATCAAGTACATCAGTTGATTGTTGCATTTCACATTTTTTACAAAATGGGCATTGTTTTGGTTTATTCATTGTAACAATATAATTGTCAGGGTTATTGGTACAAAAATAAACTGGTAAACGATGTCCCCACCATATCTGTCTGGAAATTGCCCAGTCCTGAATATTATTAAGCCAATTTAAATATATTTTTTGAAAATTTTTTGGTTTAATTTTAACTTGGTTTTTTTTAACTGCTTGTAATGCATATTTTGCTAATTGATCCATTTTTAAAAACCATTGATTTGATGGAATTGGTTCTATTACTTGTCCACAACGTGAACAAGTTGCAATATTATGTATATAATCTTCTTCTTTTTCAATTAAATTTTTATTTTTTAATTCTTGAATAATCTGTTCTCTAGCATCTTGAGTTTTTAATCCAGAAAATTGTTTTGTATTTTCATTCATTCTACCAAAATCATCAATTACTTGAATTGATTCTAAATTATGTCTTTTTCCTATTTCATAATCTAAAATATCATGAGCAGGAGTAATTTTAACTGCGCCAGTGCCAAATTTTGGATCAATTTTTATATCAGAAATTATTGGTATTTCTCGATCCGCAAGAGGAATGATAACCTTTTTATTAATAAATGTTTTATATTTTTCATCATTAGGATTTACTGCAATTGCAGTATCACCAAACATTGTTTCTGGTCTGGTGGTAGCAACCGTTATGTGTTTAATCATTATAAAATTACTATCAACAAAAGGATATTTTATATACCATAATTTACCTTTTTCTTGTTTATAATCCAATTCTAAATCAGATAAAGTTGTATGGCAGCGCGGGCACCAATTTACTGTTCTTTTTCCTTGATAAATCCAGCCTTTATTGTAGTAATGAATAAAAGCCTGCAAGACATCTTTGCTATAATTTTCATCCATAGTAAAACGCGTTCTTGACCAATCACAAGATACGCCAAGTTTTTTTAATTGATTTAATATTATATCACCATATTTATTTTTCCATTCCCATGCTTTAGCAATAAATTTTTCTCGGCCTAATTGGAAACGGGTAATATTATTTTTTTTAAGTTCTTTTTCAATAACATATTGTGTTGCAATACCCGCATGATCAGTGCCGGGGAGCCATAATGTTTTATATCCTTTCATACGATAATAGCGCGCTACAATGTCTTGCATTGTGTTATTTAAAACATGGCCCATATGCAGTGTTCCTGTAATATTAGGTAGCGGCATATAAATAACATATTTTTTATTTTTAACAATATGTTTTTTTGGTAATTTATCAGGATTAAAAAAGCCAGATAATTCCCACAATTTGTATATTTTATCTTCTACTTTAGAATAATTATATGGTTCATTAAAATTGAAATTCATTATTTTTATTATGCTTTAAATTTTATATATTTTCAAATGGATTTAAACTATAAATTTAAATTAGATTGAGCAGTAAGTTTTTGATTTTTATGTTGTAAAAATTGAATATAGCCAGCAGCACCAATCATTGCGGCATTATCAGTATTTAATTTCATTGGCGGCGCAACAAAATAAATATTTAATTGTTTGCTTACTTCTTTTATTTTTTTTCTTAATAATTTATTAGCTGCTACGCCACCAGCTAAAATTATAGATTTGGCATTAAATTCTATTGCTGCATTTTGTGTTTTAGTAACTAAAGGTTCAATTGCGGCAACTTGAAAGCTAGCTGCAATATCACTAATTAATTGTTTGTTATTCGGTGAAAATTGTATTTTATTTATAAAATATAATACTGCTGTTTTTAATCCTGAAAAACTAAAATCATAATTTTTTGAATTAATCATTGGCCGTGGAAATTTAACAAAATTAGGATTGCCATTAAAAGCATAAGTTTCAATTTGTGGTCCTCCGGGATAAGGAAGATGAAGCATTCGGCCAACTTTATCAAATGCTTCACCAACTGCATCATCTCTTGTTTCTCCTAATTTTTTCCAAGAAGTTAATGAATTAGCAAGCAATAAAATAGTATGGCCGCCGGAAACGATTAATACAATTGCCGGAAAAAGATTTTTAATTTTTATTTTTGATTTAATATTTTTGTTTAACAAAAAACTATAAAGATGTCCTTTTAAATGGTTAACGCCAATAAGTTTAGCAGAAGGAAAATAATTTTTATGTAAATCTTTAGCAAAATTTATTCCTGCCCATAAAGCTGGTTCTAATCCAGGACCAACTGTTACGGCAATTGCATCAATTTTTATTTTTTTATTAATAAGTTTTTGAAAAATTAGCGGTAAATTTTTTAAATGTTCTCTTTTGGCAATATTTGGGACAACTCCTCCAAATTGACTATGAATTGGTATTTGTGAAGCAACAATATTTTTTATAATTTTAAATTTTACATTGTTAAGCGTGCCTTTTGTTTGAATTAATGCCAATGATGTTTCATCACAAGAAGTTTCTATTGCTAATATATTCATAGTGCAATCATTTTAATAATTTTTAATATATGTTACAATTATAAACAAATAAAGGTCTAATAATAAAAACATATGATACAATTATTTTTCTTATTTAGTGATTTTGGATTATTGTTTTTTAGAATTGTGCTTGGAATTATATTGTTTGGTCATGGTTTGCCAAAAGCAAAAAATTTTAAAGCAACAGTTTCTGGTTTTAATGAATTAAAAATTAAACCAGCAAAATTTTGGGCAGTAATTGTCACCGCTTTAGAATTAGTTAGTGGTATTTTGTTAATGTTAGGATTTTTAACACAAATAATTTCTTTGTTGGTAATGATAGAATTTTTGGTTATTATCTTATTAGTAAAAAGAAAATCAAAATTAATTAATGGTTATGAGTTTGAATTATTAATTTTAGTTTCAGCCTTGTTATTAGCAACACTTGGCGCTGGTTATTATTCATTGGATAATATTTTAAATTTTTGGATTTATTAAACTTTTATTAACTTATGGCAAGAATTGCAGAAATTTTACCAGGTTTTTTGGCTTGGTCTACAATAATTTTATTATTTTTTGCTTCTTGGAAATTACCCTTTTATGTTGCTTATTTTATTGTTTTATTTGATTTATATTGGTTTTTAAAAACTGCTTATTTTTATATTAATTTTATTATTGCTTATAAAAAATTACGCCAGACAACGTTAACCAATTGGATGGATAAATTACAAAAAGAGTTTCAAGATAAAATGAATAATATTTTCCATTTGGTTATTTTCCCAATGTATAAAGAAAGTTATGATGTTGCTAAAGATAGTTTGGAAGCTTTATTAAATGTTGATTATAATAAAGATAAATTTATTGTTGTTTTAGCTTTAGAAGAAAGAGGTGGTGAAGAAGATCAAAAAGTTGGAATAAAATTAAAACAAGAATTTGAAAACAAATTTTTTAAATTTATTATAACAACCCATCCTAAAGATATTCCCGGCGAATTAGCAGGAAAAGGTTCTAATGAAACTTTTGCAATTAAACAAGTAAAAAAAGAAATTATTGATGTTTATAAAATTCCTTATGAAAATATTATTGTGTCAAGTTTTGATATTGATACTATTGCTGCGCCGCAATATTTTAGTTTATTAACCTACAAATTTTTAGAAAATAATAATGGCATTCATTGTAGTTATCAACCAATTCCATTATTCATATCAAATTTTAAAAATACTAATTTATTTTCTAAAATAGTTGGATTTACTGCAACGTTTTGGCAATTAATGGTTCAATATGGCAAAACAGAAACAATGACTACTTTTTCCTCACATTCTATGCCATTTAAGCCATTGGTTGATATTAATTATTGGCCGGTCAATGTTATTTCTGAAGATTCTCAAATTTTTTTTAAATTAAAAATGTATGATGCTCAATGGAGTATCACGCCATTATTTTATCCAATATATATGCATGCGGTTGATGGCCAACATTTATTGGAAGCATTAAAAAATATTTATAAACAACAAAGAAGATGGGCATGGGGGATAGAAAATATTGTTTTTATTTTTAAAAATTTATTTAATAAAACAAAAATGTCATTAATGCAAAATTTAAAATGGTTGTTAATCTTATTATCTGGTTTTTATTCTTGGGCTATGACTTCACTAATTATTTTAGTATTGGGTTTTTTGCCAATTATTTTAGGCGGCAATAATTTTGGACACAGTGTAGTAGCATATAATCTTCCGCGGATTACAGGATTATTAATGAATTTTGCTTCAATTGGTATTATTATTTCTGCATTTTTTAGTATCAAAATTTTATCTAATGAAAAATATAAATTTAATTTTAAGGATAAATTAATTTTTTTTAGCGGATGGATTTTGTTGCCAATAATTTTAATTTTATTTGGTAGTTTTCCTGCTTTAGATGCACAAACCAGAATGATGTTGGGTGGAAAATTTAAATTAGATTTTTGGAAAACGCCAAAATATAAAAAATAATTTATGAAAGAATATATTACTGAAGGTATTGTAATTGATTATGTAAATTTATTTTCATCATTAGATCGAATTTATTTTATTTACACAAAAGATTTTGGGCTAATAAAAGCAAAGGCAATTAGTGCAAGAAAAATAATTTCAAAATTATCACCACAGCTTGATTATTTAAATTATGTTTTATTAAGGATTATAGATAAAAATCAATATATCATTGCCGATGTGTATTTATTAAATAAATTTGATAAAATAAAACAAGACCCAGCTACCTTAAAAAAAATTTTGTCTTTGTTAAAAACATTAAAATTAGTAGCAGTGATGGAAAAAGATATAAGATTGTGGTATTGGTTAAAAAATGCATTGAATAAAAACCGTATTGTTATAAAAGAATTTTTAAAAATTAGCGGTTTTGATTTAAGCAATGCAAAATGTGAGATTTGTAATTCAAAAAATATTTTTGCTTTTTATATTAAAGATCAATCATTTTTATGTAAAAACTGCTCTAATAAATTTAAAAAAAGTGATTTATTATTAATATATTAATAAAAAAATTATGAGCCTTGAAGATTTAGAAAAAAAATTATATAAATTGAAAACTGATGAAGAAATAGAAGCAAAAAAGAGTGTTCCAGAAAAAGAAAATGTTGCGGCGGAGCAATTTGAAATCAAAGGTGAACAATTAGAAAAAAACATTGATCAACAAAAATTGTCTGAATTAAAAAAGCAATCAAGAGAACCAAAACATTATGCAAAATATATTCTTTTGTTTTTAGGAATTGTTTCTTTTATTGCCTTATTTGCTGGTATATTTTTATTTGCAAGTTCATTAAATAAAAAAAATCCTGAGGTTATATTACAAATGAAAGTTCCTTCCACTATTCAAATGGGAGTGCCATTTGATGTTGATATGACAATAATTAATAAATCAGCAGTTGTTTTAAAATCATCATTATTAAAATTAGAATTGCCCAATGGTGTTATTTTTTATAATGATCCCACTGCAACTTTTAGTGCTGATTATAATATTGATACCATTGATAGTGGCGCAGTAATACAAAAAACATTTCGATTGTTAGCAACTTCTAATGCTGATGCAAAAATTAATTTTCATAGCAGTTTAAGTTACACATCATTGCATGATTTTGAAGTAGATGCATCAGGATCAAGCGTGTTAAATGTAAGCCCAATAAGTATTGATATTAAATCTCCAGATAAGGTGCTGGCTAATTCTAATTTTGATATTAATATTAATATTCAAAATCAATCTAATGTTTCTTTTGATAATTTGTCAGTATTTATTAAATTGCCCAAAAATATAACAATATTACAATCTAACCCAAAGTCATTGGCTGGTAATAGCGGCTATTGGCAAATTGGTCCTTTAGCTGGTAGTGAATCAAAAAATATTAATATTACAGCATTTTTGCAAGGGCAAGCTCAAACATTTTTTAGTTTTCCGGTAACAATAAATGAAATTATTCTTGGCAAAGAATATCCGATTGCAAATAATAGTATTAATATAGCAATTGCGCCTTCACCTTTAGAATTAAATGTGAGCGTAAATGGTTCTAATAGTTATGTTGCAAAAATAGGTGATCGATTAAATTATGTAATTAATTATCGTAATAATAGCGGTATTTCATTAAGTAATATTATTATTACTGCAAAATTAACAGGATATTTATTTGATTTTTCATCACTGCGAACTGATGGCAGTATTGATACAGTTAATAATACAATTACTTGGTCGGGTTATCAAAGACAAAATTTGAAATTATTTCCATCTAATAGCAGTGATTCAGTTTCATTTTCTATCAATTTAGTTAAAACATTTCCAATCTATAAAATAAGCGATAAAAATTTTTTGTTAAAAGTTGATGTAAGTATTATTTCACCAACTGTGCCTTATTATATTAAATCTAATCAAACATCAGCGCAGGTTTCATTAAATACCCCGGTTGTTGGAGCTCTTGTATTAACCCCAACTCTTTATCATCGGGATCCAAACTCTGGTTTTGTTAATAAAGGTTCTTTGCCGCCAACAGTAAATCAACCAACTGATTATACTGTTCATTTGATAGTAGATAGTTATGCAGCTGATTTTAGTAAAGTAGTAGTAAGTGCTAATTTATTTCCTGGAGTAAAGTGGCTTAATAATTTTAAAAGCAATGTAAGTTCCACTGTTGTTTATGATCCTTATGCTCAAAAATTACAATGGAGTATTGATAAGATTTATGCTAATCGTGGGATTTTGACTGATCCGGTAGAATTAATATTTCAAATTGAAGCAATACCTAATGTTACTCAAGTTTATCGGCCGCAACCTTTGGTTAGTCCAATAAATATTAATGCTCATGATGATTTTAGCGGATTAGATATAAGTAGTGTTGCATCAAGTTTAGATACAACATCATTAGGCGATGCTAATCTTAATCGATCGGATTTCCTTGTAACACCATGAGTATTTTAGATAAAATAGGAAGTTTAGCAAAACGAAGAGGATTTTTTTTCCCTGATTCAGAAATATATGGGGGTATTTCTGGAGTATGGGATTATGGACCTTTGGGCGTAGAAATAAAAAGAAACATAAAAGATTTATTTTGGAAAGAAATGATTGCTAATCATGAAAATATTGTTGGTATTGATGCATCAATTTTAATGAATCCAAAAGTTTGGGAAGCATCGGGGCATTTAGAATCTTTTACTGATTCATTAGTGGAATGCAAAAATTGTCATCATCGTTTTCGTTGGGATGAAATAGTTGAGCGTTATAAAAATAAATGTCCTGATTGTGGCGGACCATTAACATTACCTAAAAAATTTAATTTATTAATGGAAACATATTTAGGCGTAGTAGAAGGAGAAAAAACAAAAACTTATTTACGTGGCGAAATTACTCAAGGAGTTCATATCAATTTTAAAAATATTTTAAATACCACCAGAATGAAAATACCATTTGGTGTAATTCAAATAGGTAAAGCATTTAGAAATGAAATAACTCCTAGTCAGTTTACATTTAGATCAAGAGAATTTGAGCAAATGGAATTACAATTTTATACCCACCCCTCAGAAGCAAATAAATGGATGGGATATTGGAAAGAACAAAGATTTAATTGGTATTTAAATTTAGGTTTTAAAAAAGATGATTTAAGTTTTAAAGAACATCAAAAAGACGAGCTTGCTCATTATGCTAAATCAGCCTTTGATATTCAATATAATTTAGATGGCGAATGGAAAGAAATGGAAGGAATACATAATCGTGGGGATTGGGATTTAAAGCGTCATCAAGAATTTTCTAAACAAGATTTATCTTATTATGATGGAGAAACCAAAGAAAAATATTTACCATGGATTATAGAAACATCAGGAGGAGTTGATCGAGTAATTTTATTTTTACTTGCAAGCGCTTATAAAGAAGAAAAAGAAAGGATAGTTTTAAAATTAAATCCCAAAATTGCGCCATATAAAGCAGCAGTGTTCCCATTATTAGCTAATAAACAAAAATTAGTTGATAAAGCCCAAGATGTTTTTCAAATATTAAAAAAGTTTTTTATGGTTGGATGGGATGATCGTGGTAATATTGGTAAAAGATATTATGCTCAAGATGAAATTGGTACTCCATTTTGCATAACTATTGATTTTGAAAGTTTAGAAAAAAATGATGTAACAGTAAGAAATCGTGACACTATGAAACAGGTGAGGGTAAAAATTAAAAATTTAGTTGAATATTTACAAGAAAAAATTAATGGTAATTACTAATTTATTATTAAATTTTTAGTTGTGTTATAATTGGGATATGCGTTTTGTAGCTGACTTGCATATTCATTCAAAATTTTCACGAGCTGTTTCTCAAAATATGGTTTTAGAGCAAATGGATTTATGGTCAGCTTATAAAGGAGTAGATGTATTAAGCGCTAGTGATTTTACTCATCCTGTTTGGTTTAACGAATTGCAACAAAAATTAGAGCCAGCGGAACCAGGATTGTATACTTTAAAAAAACAATATAAGCAAGAATTATTTTATGGTGGTTTTGCCAATACCCGATTTATTTTATCAACGGAAATAGAAAATATTTATTCTAAAAATGGTAAGGTTAGAAAAATACATAATATAATATTTGCACCATCATTAGAAACAGTTGCAAAAATTAATGCCCGTTTAGATATTGTTGGTAATTTAAGTGCTAATGGTAGACCAATTTTAGGTTTAGATTCAAAAGAGTTATTAAAAATTCTTTTAGATATTGATCCTAATTGTTTTTTAGTTCCAGCGCATGCCTGGACGCCTCATTTTGGTATTTTTGGTTCAGTTACTGGTTTTGATTCTTTACAGGAATGTTTTGAAGAATTAACTCCTTATATTTTTGCTATTGAAACTGGTTTATCAAGTGACCCTTTAATGAATAGAAAATTATCGTCATTAGATAATATTGCATTAATATCAAATTCTGATTCACATTCTTTACAAAGAATTGGTAGAGAAGCAAATATTTTTAATACGGAATTATCTTATGATGGTATTTTAAATGCAATAAAAAGTAATGATTCAAATAAATTTTTAATGACCATAGAATTTTATCCTGAAGAAGGAAGATATCATTTTGATGGACATAGTTATTGTAATTTTTCATCATCGCCACAGGATACAAAAAAGTTAAATAATATTTGCCCTGTATGTGGTAAGCCACTAACAATTGGTGTTATGAATAGAGTGGTAAGTTTATCTGATCGCGATGATAATAATGCTAAACAATTTGTTAAAATACCTTATCAAAATTTAATACCATTAGATGAAATTATTGCTGATTCATTAGGAGTAGTAAGTAAAACCAAAAGGGTATGGGATGAATATCAAAATATTTTAAAAAAATTTAAATCAGAAATTAATGTTTTATTGTATGTTAAAGATGAAATTTTAAAACAGGAATTATCACCATTAATTGCGGAAGGTATTTTAAGAGTACGAAATGGTAAGGTTTTGATCAGGCCGGGTTATGATGGTGAATATGGTAAAATTAATATTTTTTCTGAAGATGACCGCAAAAATTTATCTCAACAAAAATCATTATTTTGTTTATAATTAAATAAATATGTTTTTAGTTATTGCTTATGGTATTTATCATCGATTTCAAGAATTTTTAAGAAATTGGTATATTAAAAGTTTTTATTTATTTTTTGGTAAAATAATTAATCTTTTACAAACATTAGATAAAACTTTTGCGGTAAAAATCAATTTCAAATTTTTACTTTATCCTTTATATGGAGATTATTCCATTGTTGGCAGAATTTTAGGTTTTTTATTTAGAGTATTTAAAATTGTTAGCGGCATTATTATCTATGGTCTTATTATTTTATTAGCGGCATTTGTTTATATTTTATGGTTGATGACACCAATTTATTTTTTATATAGAATTTTTGTATAATTATGAATACTTATTTTAAAGAACCGCGATTAACAATATCTAGTTTTCAAGACCTTTTAATTAGAATTTTAATTCAAATTTTTTATTTAGTTTTTATTGCTTTAACTTTTATTTTAGTAACATCAAATTTAAATCATTTAAAGTTTTTAGGCTATCTTTTTGGATTGTTTTTAATTGAAAGAATTATTCACTTTAGAAATGCTGATTGGGCATTATGGGAACCAAGCCGTTTTAAGGTAAAACGTATAAATTTAAATTGGTTTTTAACACCGGCAAGCAGAGAAGCAATTTTAGAAAGTTATCGCAAATCTTTAATTTTTAATAAAAATTTTTATTTGGTTTTGTTGCAAAAATTATTTTATTTAAAGGATATAAAAATAATTTTACAACGATTAGAAATAAATCACCAAGATTTTTTAACAAAAATAGAAAATGAATTACAAGTTGAAGTACAAAACAATCCTCAAGATTTAGTTCAAAAAATTGAAGAGCTGGTGAAAATAGCTTTTGATTTGGGTTTAGAATATAATGAAAAATTTATTGAACCACGAGTTTTGTTTGTATCATTAGCTTTTATAAATGATTCGTATGTTCAAAAAGTTTTTGATTTATTTAATATTAACCGTGATGGGATTGAGGCTTTAATGATTCTTAGTAGATATTCAAAAAGTGCAATTTCAATGAGAAATCTACCTTTGGGTGTAGGTGGTTTTGCTCATAAGCCATTAAAAATAAGGCATAGAGTTATGAATAGAGTTTGGACAGCTCGACCAACAAAAATATTAGATGACTATTCTAATGATTTAACTGATTTGGCTCGAGCCCAAAAAGTTGGATTATTAATTGGGCATAGCAATGAATATAATCAATTAATAAATATTTTATCGCGGTCTGAAGGCAATAATGTTGTTTTGGTTGGTGAAAGATCATCGGGGAAAAGTACAATCGTTTCTCATTTAGCATTTGAAATAATACAAGACAATGTTCCACCAGTTTTATTTGATAAACGTTTAATATCCTTATCACCAACCAAATTATTATCTGATGCTCCCAGTGATATTTTAGCAAAAAGAGTTCAAGAAATAATTAATGAAATATTAATTGCTGGTAATATAATTTTGCATTTAGAAGATTTTGAATTATTTTTTAAATCAGGTGCCAATGAGATTAATTTAGCTGATTTATTTATGCCATTGTTTCGGGCAAATGCTATACCAATTATTGCTGAAACTTATCCTTTAGCTTTTCAAAATATTATTGAGTTGCATGGTGAAATAAACGATTTATTTGAAAAAATTAATGTTGAATCAATTTCTAAAAATGAAGCTATTATATTTTTATCTTATAGTTCATTGCTTTTAGAAAAATCATTTAAAATTTCTATAACATTTTCTGCTATAAAAAAAGCTGTTGATATTGCTGATCGTTATTTAAAACCAAAACTTTTACCATCTAGCGCGGAAGATTTATTAAAAACAGCTTGTATGGAAGCAAAAAAACAAGGATTAAAAACATTAGATGCTAATTTTGTTGTAGAAGTTGCCGAAGTACAAATTAAAATTCCTTTAGCCCAAGCAACAAAAATAGAAGCAGAAAAATTACTAAATTTAGAAACATTAATTCATCAAAAATTTATTGATCAAGAAATAGCAGTAAAAGCGGTTTCCAATGCATTGCGAACATATCGTGCTGGTTTAGCCCGAAAAGGTGGACCTATTGCTAGTTTTTTATTTGTTGGTCCAACCGGAGTAGGTAAAACCGAATTATCTAAAATATTAACTGAAATTCAATTTGGTTCTGAAAAATTTATGATTAGATTTGATATGTCAGAATATCAAGATAAACAAAGTATAAATCGTTTTATTGGCACAACCCAAAGCGGAGCATATAATAGTTTAACCGAAGCAGTTTTAGCTCAACCATATTCTTTAATTTTATTAGACGAATTTGAAAAAGCCCATCCTGATATTTTAAATTTATTTTTACAAGTTTTAGATGAGGGTAGATTAACTGATGTTTCTGGTAGAACAGTTAATTTTGAAAATACAATAATTATTGCAACTTCTAATGCTTTATCTGATTTTATTAAAGAATCTTTAGCTCAAGGTTTAACTATGGAACAAATAACTGATGATTTAAAGAAAAAATTAACTTCTTATTTTAAACCAGAATTATTAAATAGGTTTTCTGATGTTATTGTGTTTAAAGATTTAAGTAAAGAGGATTTGCAGGGTATTGTAAAAATACAATTGAATAATTTAAATAAAACATTAAAAACAGTTCATGGCATTGATCTTTTTTATAATGATGACGTTGTAAATAAATTAGTTGAAATAGGTTACAGTCCTATTTTTGGCGCCCGCCCTTTACGTCAAGCAATCACTGAAAATATTCAAAATCCATTAGCTAATAAAATTTTAAATAAAGAAATAGGTCGTGGTAATGTTTTGCAATTAGTATTAAAAAATAATGCGATTGAAATTCAAATAGTTTCTTAATATGTCTAATAAAGAAATAGCAAAAATTTTAAGAGAAATAAGTATTTATTTAGAAATGGATGAGGTTCCTTTTAAACCTCAAGCTTATGAAAAAGCAGCATTTATTATTGAAGATAATGATCAAGAATTAAGTGAAATTTACAAAGAGCAAGGAATTAAAGGAATTGAAAATATTGCTGGCATTGGAAAATCTATTGCTGAAAAAATACAAGAATTGCTTACTACAGGAAAATTAAAATATTATGAAGATTTAAAGAAAAAAATTCCAGTTGATGTATCAAATTTGATGTTAATTGAAGGTTTAGGACCAAAAACAATTAAAAATTTGTATGAAAAATTGGGTATTAAAAACATAAGTGATTTAGAAAAAGCAGCACGTGAACATAAAATAAGAAATTTAGAAGGTTTTGGCGAAAAATCAGAATTAAAAATTTTAAAAGGCATAGAATTTTTAAAACATTCACAAGGCAGATTTATTTTATGGTATATGATGGATGATATAAATAAATTATATAAAAGATTATCTTCTTTAAAGGAAGTACAAAAAATTACTATTGCGGGTTCAGTGCGGAGACACAAAGAAACAATTGGCGACATTGATATTTTAATTGTTTCTGGCAATCCTAAATCAATTATGGATTATTTTGTATCAATGCCTGAAGTTATAAATATTTATGCTCATGGTGATACAAAATCATCAATTAAAATAAAGAGTGGTATTGATGTTGATTTAAGGGTTGTACCAGCAGAATCTTATGGCGCTGCTTTAAATTATTTTACTGGTTCTAAAGAGCATAATATTGCTTTGCGAGAATTAGCATTAAAACATCGTTGGAAATTAAATGAATACGGTCTTTTTAAAGCAAATAAAATGATTGCTGGTAAAACAGAAGAAGAAATATATAAAAAATTAGGATTAGATTATGTTGAACCAGAGTTAAGAGAAAATACTGGAGAAATACAAGCTGCGCAAAATCATACCCTGCCGCATCTTATAAAATATGGCTCACTAAAAGGTGATTTGCAAGTACAAACAAATTGGAGTGATGGTGCTAATTCAATTGAAGAAATGGCAAAAGCAGCAATTGATCTTGGTTTGGAATATATTGCAATTACTGATCATACTAAAAGATTAGCAATGGCTAATGGTTTAGATGAAAAGCGTATTCAACAACAATGGAAAGAAATAGATAAGATTAATTTAAAATTAAAAAAACAAAATATAAAATTTAAAATTTTAAAAAGTACAGAATGCGATATTTTAAAAGATGGAACTTTAGATTTGCCAGATAAGATTTTATCAAAATTAGATGTAGTTGGCGTTTCAATTCATTCTTATTTTAATTTATCTAAATTAGAACAAACCAAGCGTATAAAAAAGGCTTTAGCTAATCCTAATGTTGATATTTTGTTTCATCCAACTGGAAGAATAATAAATAAACGTGAGCCTTATGAAATTGATATTGAACAAATAATAGATTTTGCTAAAAAACAAAATAAAATTTTAGAAATAGATGCTTATCCTGAACGCAGTGATTTAAAAGATGAGTATATTAAAAAATGCGTTGAAAAGAGAGTAAAAATGAGTATTGATAGTGATGCACATCATAGTTCTCATTTTAAATTTTTAGAATATGGAATATCACAAGCAAGGCGTGGATGGGCAACAGAAAAAGATATTATTAATACATTACATTTTGAAAAATTTATTTCTTCTTTAAATCATTAATTTGTAAACACTTTTATTTTTTATTTTTTTTGTCATACTAATAATAATGACCAACGAGGTATCAGCAGGGATAATAATATATCGTATGGTTGATAATAAACCAAAATTTTTATTGTTGTATCAGTATGGCCGTTATTGGAATTTCCCTAAAGGCAAGATAAAACCAGGAGAAGGTAATTTTAAAACCGCTTTAAGAGAAGTATATGAAGAAACTGGTTTAGCTAATCGCGATTTAATGTTTAAAACATTTTTTAAAGCTTATGATAAATATACTTTTATTCGCAATCAAGAGGAAATTAATAAAATTGTAACTTTTTATTTAGCAGAAACAAAAAGAAAAAATATAAAATTATCAGATGAACATGATGGTTATGGTTGGTTTGATTATGAAGTGGCGCATAAAATGTTAATGCATAATAATTTAAAACAAAATTTAAAAGCAGCTTATGAAACAATCATTAAAAAAAGATATTTACCATTTAGTAAAAAAAATACCCAGGGGTAAAGTAACAACTTATAAAATTATTGCTAAAAAATTAAATATTAAATCGTATCGTGTTGTTGGTAAAGTTTTAAATTTAAATCAGGATTTTAAAAATATACCTTGTTATCGGGTTGTAAAATCTAATGGTGAAATTGGTGGTTATATTTTAGGGGTAAAAGAAAAAATAAAAAAATTAAAAAAAGATGGTATTAAAATTAAAAATAAAAAAATAAATTTGCAAAATTATTTATTTAAATTTTAATTATTTTACTTTTTCAACTATTTTAGCAAATATTTCTGGTTCATTTTTTGCTAAATCCGCTAATATTTTTCTATCAAGTTTAATATTGTTTTCTTTTAACTTATTAATAAATAAATTATATGATAATTCTTGTTTTTTAACTGCGGCATTAATTTGAGTTTGCCATAATTTTCTAAAATTTCTTTTCTTTTCTTTTCTACCACGAAATGAATGACTCCAAGCATGTAATAAAGCTTCTTTTGCTGCTCTTTCTTTTGATTTCCTATGCCATTTATATCCCTTGGTATATTTTAATATTTTTTCTCTTTTTTTATGCGCAATTTTTCCTCTTTTTACTCTGGTCATTGAAATTAGTAAATTTTTTTAACGACTTTTAATTTCATATTTAAACCCCGTTCTTTTCTTTTTCTTAACAGTTGTATTGGTTTTTTATTAGAACGTGAATGGCTTAAAATTGGCGGTCTTCTTTTTATTTTTCCTTTTTTGGTAATTTTTATTCTTTTTGCTATGCTTTTTTTCATTATTTTTTAATAATTTGTATAATTATTCCTCGACCAGATATTTTTGGGCCATTTATTATTTTATAAGGAATAGTAATCATTTGTAAAAATTCATCTAATTTTTGTTGAGCCCATTCTTTATTTGTTTTTTCTCTACCTTTTAAAACCATTGTTATTTCTATTTGATGATTTTCATTTAAAAATTTTTCAGTTTGTTTTAATCTTACTTTAAGATCATTAATTGCGCTTTTTGCTGTTATTCTTATAACTTTTGTATCTGATTGTTTTTTACTAATTTTATTTTGTTTTTGTTTTTTTGCTAACTCGTATCGAAACTTATCAAATTTTATTATTTTTGTAATTGGCGGATTAGATTTCGCAGAAATTTCTATTAAATCCATTTCTTGACTTTTTGCTAATAAGATAGCTTTTTCTAAATCCATTATACCAAGATTTTCTCCTTTGCTTGATATAACTCTTACTTTTTCTGCTTGTATTTGATTGTTTATTTTATATGTTTCAATATTTTTATTTTATATTATTTTTATTTAAATTACAAGTTAATCATTAGGGTTTAATTGTAAAATTAGTGGATCATGGTCAGAAAAATCTTCTCGGGTAAAAGAATAGTAATTTTGAATACGATAGATATCATTTATTAAGTCTTTGGTTTGAATAAAAATATGATCAATTTTTTCATTGGATTCTGTTTTATTAAATCTTATTTGAGAATAGTTGTTGTTAAATTTCGCTGTGGTATGAACTGGTTGGTTATTTTGTCCGGTTCTTGAAAATTATTGGCTTGGTTTGAATAATGTTTAAAAATGTTGCATCGTCCTTTTTAAAGTTAAAATCTCCTAATAAAATGTTGGATAATATTTTTTTGTTAATATGGTTGCAATATCAAATAAAAAAAATTTGTTATTAAAATTATTAGGGGCAATAAAAAAATGTTGCAACTTTTATATTCATTTTTTGTACTATTTTTATTAGTGGAGATGGCGGGATTTGAACCCGCGTCCATTAATATTTTTAAAAAACGTCTACAGGTTTATTAAATAAAAATGCTCCATTTTTTAACCTTAATTTTAGAGCAATAAATTAAGGCGAGTTTGCATTTATGATACCATTGGTTTTGAGCAAACATCAAAACTATGGCAGGTTTTAGCTTGCTTTAGGCAAAAGCTAAAGCCGGAACTGCATTTGTATTGGCAGTTTTAAATGATTAATCAGTTTTAAGAGATGATTAGCTCTACCTGCAGTTTTTTAAAAATTATTAATGTCAAATCCTAAAACATCCCCCTTTTAATTTCTTTTTCAACCGTTCTTTGTTTTAATATTTCTTTTTTGTTAATTTTCTTTCGTTTTATACCTAATCCTAGTTTTATTTTTATCAGACGATTTTTAGTATATATCTCTAATGGTATTAGTGTCAAGTGTTTATTAGTTAACATACCAATAATATGTTTAATTTCAGATTTAGTGAGCAATAATTTTCTTGGTCGATTTGGATTATAATTAGAAATAGTATTATTTGGTTGATAAGGTGCAATATTCATATTTATTAAAAATATTTCTCCTTGGTGAACTACTGCATAGGAATCATTAATATTTACCTTTTTATTTTTTATTGATTTTGTTTCTAAACCCAATAATTGAATGCCAGCATCAAATGTTTCTTTTATTTCATAGTCCCACCGTGCTTTTTTATTTTTTAAAATAATACCCATTTAATTTATTATTAATAATAAGATCTTAATTTGCAATTTATTTTTATTGATGGGTTAAATTATAACTTGATAATACATTTATTTTGTTATTTAATTATTTTATATTTATATGAAGACAAAAGAAAATATTATTAAATTATCACCTTCCGGATTAAATCTTTTTTTAGAATGCCCTCATTGTTTTTGGTTGCAATATAATTTAAAAATTAATAGGCCTCAACCGCCAGCATCAACTCTTCCTAATGGTGTTGATTTATCATTAAAAAAATATTTTGATAATTGGCGGCAGCAAAATAAACTTCCGCCATTGCTGCGTGATAAATTAAATGTTGATGCTAAATTTGTATCAGATTTAAATCTTATCACTCAATTTAGATCGCATTCATTTCAATGGTATGATTCGGAATTCGATGCTTATTTATTTGGTATATTAGATGATGCATTAGAATTAGAAAATAAATTTATTGTTCCTCTTGATAATAAAACAAAAGGATTCCCTCCGAAAGAAATTAACGAAGCTTATAAAATTCAAATGAGTACATACACATTATTATTACGCCAAAATAATTTTGCAACAAAAAATTTTGCTTATATTGTTTATTGGTATTTTGATCATAAAAATATTGATTTGGAAAATCCATTACAATTTAATGTAAGTGTAGAAAAAATTGATACCAATCCTGATATGATTTTAGATATATTTCGAAAAGCCGTAACAGTTTTAAGAGAAGAAATGCCTAACAGTTCATCAACTTGTCAATTTTGTAATTTTAGATATAACCATCATGATCATTAAACAATTAGAAAAATTATTAAAACAAGTTATTAATGAAAATATAAAAATTCAGGTTTTTTATTCTGAAAATAAAAATTTTGGTGATTATAATACCAATATAGCTTTAAAATTAGCGCCATTATATCATAAAGATCCTTTAATTATAGCTAAAGAAATAGTTGATAAAATTTCTAATAAAAATATATTTGAAAAAATAGAAGTTGTCCCGCCAGGATTTATAAATTTTTATTTAAATTTGCAATTTTTACAAAAAAATTTTTATCAAATTTTTCAACCACAAATTTTTAAGAAAAAAAATAAAATTAAAATTTCTATTGATTATCTTGATGTAAATCCAACTGGACCAGTTCATATTGGCCATGGAAGAAGTGGGTTTTTTGGAGATGTATTATCAAGATTATTAAAATTTTATGGTTATAAAATTAGTCGGGAGTTTTATGTTAATAATGCTAAAACCAGTGGTCAAATAAGATCATTAGGTAAAACAGTTTTAGGTTATGGTAAAGAGTATAAAACCAAAGAATTATTGGAATTGCTAAAAAATAAAAAAGTAAAAGCAAAAATTAAACAGTTTAAAAAATTGCCACCAGAACAAGCAGAACAAGAAGCAGGATTTTATATTGCTAAAATTATTCATAAAAAAAATAAAGAGTTTTTAAGTAAAAAAGCAAAGATTAATTTTGATTTATTTTTTGAAGAACAAACAATTTATAATAAAAATTTAATTGATGATATTATTAATAAATTAAAAAAGAAAAAAGTTGTTTATTTGAAAAATAAAGCAGTGTGGTTTGCTGCTTCAAAATTTGGTGATAATGAAGATCGAGTATTAATTCGTACCAATGGAATGCCAACATATTTTGCAGCTGATATTGTTTATCATTATAATCGTTTAATTGTTAGAAAATTTAAAAAAATAATTGATATTTTTGGTGCGGATCATTTTGGTTATGGTCCAAGAATAAAAGGAGCAATGTTTGCTTTTAATATTAAACCGCAGCAGATTGATATTTTATATGCTCAAACTGTTAATTTTAAAAAAAGTGGAAAACTATTTAAGATGTCTAAACGTAAAGGGATTTATATAAAGTTAGAAGATTTAATTGATGATATTGGATTAGATGCAGCACGATTTTTCTTTTTATCTAATGCTTTAGATAGTCATTTTGATTTTGATATAGATTTAGCAAAACAAAAAGCGCTTAATAATCCAGTATTTTATGTACAATATGCGTATGTAAGAGCAGTTAATATTTTAAAAGGAGCAAATATTATACCAAACAAAAAATTATTAAAATATTTAACTACTGATAGTGATAAAAATTTAATGAAAAAAATTTTACAGTTTTATGAAATTATTGAATTAACAGTTAATGATTATCAATTACAAAGATTAACAAAATATGCAATTGAATTAAGCAAAGAATTTCATAATTTTTATGAAAAAGAAAGAGTTAAAGGGGAAGATGAAAAATTACAACAATCAAGACTTTTATTAGTTAAAGGATTTATTACTGTGATGGGCTTTTTATTTGATATTTTAGGTATTCAGAAATTAAAAAAAATGTAAGATTTGATTTTTTAGTTTTTTTATTTACAATAATATAGATGAAAAACATTAGCAAAAATTTTATTAGCGTATTTTTAATATTATTAACATTAGTAACGATTTTTTCTTTATTTTTTAATTTAAATTTGGAAAATAATCCCAAAAAAGTTTCTTTAAATATCATTGCTTCAGATATTAATTCCGGGAAAGTTAAGGAAATTAAAGTTAATGGTAATGATTTAACTGTAACTTTAGATGATGGATCAAAATTAATTTCGCAAAAAGAACCAGAAACAGGAATTATTGAAACTTTAAAAAATTATGGTGTTGATCAAAAAAATTTACAAAACGTAAATTTGGTTATTGAAAATCAAAGTGGGTGGCAATATTGGGCAAGTATTTTAATACCAACTTTATTGCCATTAATTTTAATTGGTTTATTTTTTTGGTGGACATTTAAACAAGCGCGTAGTGGTGTAAATCAAGCATTTTCTTTTGGTAAAGCTAATATCAAAATTTTTAATCCTAATAATAAAGAAAAAGTTACTTTTAAAGATGTGGCGGGGTTAAAAGAAGCAAAAGAAGAATTGCAAGAAGTAGTGGAATTTTTAAAAAATCCTCAAAAATTTTTAAGTATTGGAGCAAAAATTCCTCGTGGTGTTTTATTAGTTGGTCAGCCGGGCACAGGAAAAACTTTATTAGCACGAGCGGTTGCAAATGAAGCAGGAGTAGCATTTTTCCATATGTCTGCTTCAGAATTTGTAGAAATGTTTGTTGGTGTTGGTGCTTCACGAGTAAGAGATTTATTTCAAACCGCAAAAAAAGTTGGCCGATCCATTATTTTTATTGATGAAATAGATGCGGTTGGTAGAGAACGAGGAGCAGGAATTGGCGGGGGTCATGATGAAAGGGAACAAACCTTAAATCAAATATTAGTTGAAATGGATGGATTTGAAAGGGATGATAAAAGAATAGTTATTGCCGCAACAAATCGTCCTGATATTTTAGATCCAGCATTGTTAAGGCCAGGAAGATTTGATCGTAGAATTGTATTAGACTTACCAGATATTAATGATCGTGAGGAAATTTTAAAAATTCATTGTCAAAATAAACCATTAGCAAAAGATGTTAATTTACGGCAGGTAGCAATTAGAACACCGGGATTTTCTGGAGCGGATTTAGCTAATTTAGTTAATGAGGCAGCAATTTTAGCCGCAAGAAAAAATCAATCAGAAATTTATCAACAAAACTTATTAGAATCAATTGAGAAAGTTATGTTGGGCCCAGAAAGAAAATCGCGTGTTATTTCGCAAGAAGAAAAGGAACGCACTGCTTATCATGAAGCAGGGCATGCTTTGGTTGCTGTTTCATTACAAGGAGCAGATCCCGTACAAAAAGTTTCAATTATTAGTCGTGGTTTAGCTGGTGGTTATACTTTAAAATTGCCATTAGAAGATAGACACCTTAAAACAAAATCTCAATTTTTAGCTGATTTAGCTATGTTATTTGGCGGCTATGTTTCTGAAGAAATTGTTTTCAAGGATGTAAGTACTGGCGCTTCTAATGATTTAGAACAAGCAACTCATTTAGCAAGAGATTTGGTTATGAGATATGGAATGAGTGATTTAGGTCCAAGAACTTTTGGTAAAACTGAAGAATTAGTATTTTTAGGCAAAGAAATTAGTACAGAAAAAGATTATTCTGAAAAATTAGGGGCAAAAATTGATGCTGAAATAAATAAATTAATTGATCGAAGTATAAATTTAGCAAGAAAAATAATTGTTTCCAAAAAACAAGTTTTAGAAAAAATAGCTAAAACATTGATTGAAAAAGAAACAATCGAACAAGAAGAATTTTATAATTTAATAAAGCCATTTAATATTAAACCAATAGCTGTTAAATAAATTGTCGGCACGGCAGGATTCGAACCTGCGACCCGCGTCTTATAAGGGCGCTGCTCTGCCACTGAGCTACGTGCCGTTATAATAATTTTAATAAAAAGTTTGTATTTTGCAATATTAATTTGATTTTTTAAGGTAAATTATTAAAATATATTTCAGTTATTTTATTCCACCCGTAGCTCAATTGGCAGAGCAGCTGCCTCTTAAGCAGATGGTTGAAGGTTCAAGTCCTTCCGGGTGGACTTTAAGCGGGTGTAGTATAGTGGTAGTACGCGACCCTTCCAAGGTTGAGACGCGGGTTCAATTCCCGCCACCCGCACCTAATAATAAATTTAAAAAAATAAAAAGTTAATTAATTTAAAACAAAATAAATATTTACCCTATATTAAATTAATTTTTATAAAAATTATTTTTTATTTTATTTTTAATAAATTATCTAATTTATTTTTATCAAACCCAATAATATAATCAAATGTTCCATCTTCAAATTCTAATTCAGTAACTGGAACTCCATTTTGTCCTGTTTTTATAATCATTTCTTCTGCAGCTTGTTGATTTAAATCAACTAAAGTATAATCAAATTTTATTTTATTTTTTTCTAAATAAGCTTTTTCCATTTTACAATAAGGACAGCTAGTAGTTGCATATAATTTTATATTTTTTATTTTTAATTCTTCAACGCCAGCAATTTGATTGATTAATGTTTTTATATTTTGTTCAATATTTTCAGCTAATTTTTGATCAACATTTGGTGATGCTTTTAATAATTCTGGATTAATTGTGCTAACAATAGTGTTATTATTTTGTTGAATAATAAGAATGCTTTGCGGTATTAATCCTATTAAATTAATATCAGCTTTTAATAAATCATTAAACATTTTTTCATCAAAAAAATAAATTAGATAGCCGTTATTATCTTGTAACTTATTGGTTGAGACAATATTTATTTGTTTTTCTTTAGCAATGTTTTGTAAATTTTTTAAACATTGGTCAACAGATTGATTTGTTTTTCTAAGATAACTTATATTCATGTTTCTTGTAATATATTTATGACTTTTTTAACAAAATTTATTTTATCAGGATTGATATAATATTTTTTAATGCGACCGTTTTTTATGAATTTAACTATATTTTTTTGCTCTAATATTTTTAGATGATAGGATAAGAGATTTTTAGTGATATTTAATTTAGACCCAAGAATGCAGCATTTTTCAGGATTATCAATTAGAGCAAGCAATATTTTTAATCTGGTTTTTTGAAAAAGCCATAGATTGCGCATAATTGTTCAATCTATTTTGAATTATTATACCAAACAAATAAATATTGTCAAATTTTATATAAAAAAAGTATAGTTGTATTATTTTTAGTGTAATGTTACAATAATGTTACAATATTTTTTGTTGAATTTGAAACAAATTAATAAAAAAATCGTTATAATATATGGATACTGAAGAACAAAAGCTCATTAAGAATGCTCAAAAGGGTGAAAATCAGGCTTTTGCTGAATTATATGATAAATATGTAGATAAAATTTATCGATTTATTTTATTAAAAGTTGGTAGAAAAGAAGATGCTGAAGATTTAACTCAACAAGTGTTTTTAAAGGCTTGGCAAAATGTTAAAAGTTATAAACCACAGGGATATGTTTTTTCTGCCTGGCTTTACAAAATAGCTCATAACACTGTGATTGATTATTATCGGCGAAATAAATCGCATAAAAGTTTAGATGCAATTCAAGAAATTGGTTATGAAATATCAACTACGGTTTTAGATGATAAAAATGATTTGATAAAAATTAAAAATGCTATTTATCAATTGGAAACAACACAGCAAAGCGTAATTATTATGAAGTTTATTGATGAATTATCTAATAAAGAAATAAGCGAAATTTTAGGAAAAAGTGAAGGCGCAATTAGGGTATTACAGCATCGAGCATTAAAAGAGTTAAAAAAATATTTAGAAAACAATGGATGATTTAATAACAAAAATTAAAAAATTGGAAAAAATAACTCCTGATACCACATTTAAAGCTAATGTTAGAGCCTTGTTATTAGTAACTCCCCACCATAAGAAATCTTTTATTTTTTCATCGGGTTGGGCTTTTGCTTTTGGTTTTGCGATAATATTATTAGCAATTAGTATATTTTTTGTTGTTCATCCTTTAAATCAACCAGTTGTTGTTTCATTTGATTCTTTAACATTAACTAAAGAATTAAATGATTTAGCAATTAATCAGCAAATGCAAAATATTGTAGCGTTTAAAAATGCTAATAATGTTATAAACAAGGCTTTGCAGGAAGTAAAAGATAAAAATGTAAATCATTTAAATAATTATGTATTAAATCAGGAACAGCAATCATTAAATATAAATGTCGATAGCAATAATGCACAAATTGATCAATTACTTAAAAAGGCAATTTATTAATTTGATGAATAAATTTTTGAAAATATTTATTTTAATGTTTATGCTTTTAATAAGCGTAAATAATGTATTTGCACAAAATATTTTACAAAATGCGGTACAAAATGTTCAAAATAGCATTGATAATTTAATTATTGCTAAAGATAATAATGATCAAACACTTGATTCAAGAATAAATGTTTTTAAACAAGCAATACAATTAGCTATTGATCAAGCAAAAAATATAAAAGTTTCATTATTAAGTTTAGATAATTTGAATGATGATGAAAATAATTGGGTTACTAATACAGTAGCAATAATAAACAAAGCATTAGATTTTTATCAAACAGAATTAGATAAAATAAATAATAATAAAAGTATAGATTTTGATTGGTTAAAAAACGAAGTTAATTCTTTTCAAAATTGGAGACAAACTAATTACTTGCCAATAGAAAATTCTTCTTTAGATTTAATCTTAATTAAAGAAGAAGCAAGATCTGTTGCTGTTGCGGAAAAAAGAGCAAATAAAATATTTTCTGATTTAAACAAATTGCAAAAAAGCGGTATTTTAAAAACACAGCAATTATTTTCTATGTTTAGCCAAGCAACATCAGCAATAAAACTTGCTAAAGATTTAAATATTGAGGCCCAAGATTTATTTTATGCTAATAATATAGCAACAACCAGTTCTTCAACAAATTTAACTACATCAACTACATCAACTATTTCAACAACATCAATTATATCAACCACTTCTACTGCTAATAATTTATTAAATTCATCATCTTCTTCATTAGATATTTCATCAACATCTTCAACAATAATATCACCTACTACTGATAATAATGAATACGCAACAAGTTCTAATGCAAGCAGTACTTTATCTGATGATTCGGGTGGCGGTAAAACTAAAATTTTGTCAATAAAAGATTTGATAGGTCAATCAGTATCACAATTAAAATTTGCCTATCAAATCTTTATTGAGATGAGTAATTTAGTAAAAAAGTTACTCAAATAGCAATTGGTGAGGGGTTGCTATAAAAAATAAAAATCCAGATTAAATCTGGATTTTTATTTTAAAATTATTTTATTATTATTTTACTGCTTCTTTTAATGCCTTCCCTGCTCTAAATTTTGGTTTTACTGAAGCTGGAATTTGTATTTTTTCTCCAGTTTTTGGATTAACGCCCATGCGGGCAGCTCTTTTTGCGACGCGAAATGTGCCAAACCCACTAATTGCAACTTCTTCGCCTCGACTTAAGCTTTGTGTTATTGTATCAAAAACTGCATCAACTGCTTGTTGAGCTTGTTTTTTTGTTTCAATATTTGCTGTTTTCATTACAGCTTCAACCAATCCATCTTTTTTCATATTTTTTCTTTTTTAAACGACCTTTATATTATATAAGTTATTATAACATATTTATTTTGCATATTCTACTGCTCTTATTTCTCTAATAACAGTTACCTTGATTTCGCCTGGGTAACTCATTTCGCTTTGGATTTTAGATGCTATATTTTTAGCTAAATTTAATGCGCTAAAATCATCGATTTTTTCTGGAGTAACAAAGACCCTTATCTCTCTACCGGCTGATACTGCATAAGCTTGTTTAACGCCGTCAAAACTGTTTGCTATTTTTTCTAATTCTTCTAATCGTTTTATATATTTTTCTAAAGTATCGCGTCTTGCTCCTGGTCTTGCAGCAGAAATTGCATCAGCCGCACTAACAACATAAGCTTCAGGTATAGAATAAGGATATTCTTCATGATGAGATTCCATTGCTTGAATAACCTCATCGCTGATTCCATATTTCTTTAATAATTTTCTGCCAATATCAACATGAGTTCCTTCTACTTCATGGTCTACAGCTTTACCAATATCATGGAGCAAAGCAGCTTTTTTTGCTATATCTGTTCTAAGATGTAATTCTTCGGCAATCATTCCAGCAATATGCGCCATTTCAATAGAATGTTCTAATATATTTTGTCCATAACTGGTACGATAATTTAATTTACCAAGCAAATATAAAATTTCTTTAGGTAAATCTAAAATACCAACCTCATATGCTGCTTCTTCTCCTATTTTTACTATGCGGTTTTCAAATTCTTGTTTTGTTTCTTCAACTTTTTCTTCTATTTTTGCTGGTTGTATTCTTCCATCTTCAATTAATTTTTCTAAAGCAATTTTTGCTATTTCTCTGCGATAAGGGTCAAATGATGAAATAATAATTGTATCTGGACCCTCATCCATAATTAATTCTACCCCAGTTAATCGTTCAAAAGTTCTAATATTTCTTCCTTCGCGGCCAATTATTTTACCTTTTATTTCTTCATTTGGTAAATTAATTACTGAAGTAGTTACATCAGCAATATGATTTCTTGCATAGCGTTGAATAGCAGTAGTTATAATTTCTAAACTTTTTTGTTCAACTTCTTCTTTTTTTTCTTTTTCAAGATGAGCTAATAATTTTGCTATATTTTCTTTTTCTTCTTTTTCAATTAGAGAGGGCTCTCGAGATATATCGAGAGATATATCTCTATTTATATTTAAAAGAATATATTTCGGATCTTGAGCGAGCGCTTCAAAATTAGTTTTCTCGGCTGTAAGAGGTGTCATTTTTGACACCCC
>JBMFLB010000003.1:0-36371 GCA_049971465.1 Minisyncoccia bacterium | reverse complement strand
TCAACTCATAATTACACGATATCTTTTGTTGGTGGAACAGTCAATGCTCAATGTACAACTTATTCTTCTCCACCACCTCCTCCACCTCCACCACCTCTTCCACCACCTCCTCCACCACCCCCTAAAAATTATTCCTATTATGGTGGTTGTATACCAATGAGTACAAGTAGTATAAACGTTTGGTGGACTACAAATAATGATAATGTTTTGCAAGTGGGAATTTCTGAAGGATCAAATCTGATAAATGTTTCAGAATATAATCTCCAAGGTAAATTCGTCCATAATAATTTAGCACCAGGCTCAACTCATAATTACACGATATCTTTTGATGGGTTGAAAACAATAACTACTGGTCAATGTACAACATTTTATAGGATGGCAGATATGCCAACAACATTAAAAGCTTTTTCTAATTCTCCAAAGTCTATATATTTGAATTGGAAAGATAACACAACTTCTACTACTGGATATAGTTTTCAGATACAAAGAATAGATGCAACACCTGATATAGTTTCTCAATCAATAAGTAATAGCAGTGGTCATATTCAAGCAAATATGACTGTATCAAGTCGAGTACCTTATTTTACAAAATTAATTAAAAAAGGTAGCAGAGATATAGAAGTTAATCGCAGCAATGTTAAAGATCCAGGAGGTAATGTTTCAGAAACATTAGATGATTGGAGTAATAGCAGTGGGATTTTTGCTGCTGAGGTATGCGGCGCAATTGATGTAAGTGGTTTGTATACCAATGGTAGATGGCCCAGTGGTTTGCAAAAAGATATTTATCCATGTGTTAGTACTCAAAATTCAACTGTGAGTATGTTGAATCATAATAAATTATCAGTTATAGGATATTTAGATAATGCATTGAAATTTATTACCAAATCAATAAATAGTGTATTAGAAGCTTTACATTTATCTAATACCAAAGCAGCATCAACACAACAATGGGAAAATTACTTTACTGATTTAACGACGGTTCCTTATAGTCAAGCTTCGTATAATGATATCCAAGTAAAACCAGGAGGAGTATATATTTATCGCGTAAGAATTGTTTATAGCAACGGTACTTATGGTCCTTGGTCTAATATTGCTGCTGCTCAAACTTTACCAAGTAATGCTGTACCAAATAACAATCAACAAGCTTATATTTGCACAGCTAATAGTTATTGCAGTGCAGTGGATTATTATACCAGCGGGAGTATTCCTAGTGAACAACAATGTTCTAATAATGCAGGATGTAGAGATGTTGGCAAATATACCGGCACGGTACAAGAGTATTAAGCTTTAGCAATTGTAAAACTTATAATTTTTTTACATTTATTTTTTTTGAGTAAGTTGCTTATTTCATTAAGAGTTGCGCCAGTAGTAAATACATCATCAACAATAATGATATTTTTGTTTAGTAATATTGATGGATTTATAATTTGAAAGACATTTTTAACATTTAATTTTCTATCATCATTATTTTTCATTTGGGTTTGAGAAAAATTTTCTTTGGACTTTTTAATTACATCCTCTTTGATTTCTATCGTTTTATTTAAAACAAGTTTTATTTGTTGTTGCAAACTTAAAGCAATAATCATACTTTGGTTATATCCTCTTTGCCGTAATTTTAATTTAGTTATTGGCACAGGAATGATTAAAGTTTCATTAGACAAAAAATCATTCCATTCGTTTTGATATTTTTGTAAGTAAGAATATATTAATTTATTAAATATTATTGCTGTCTGCTTTAAGTGATTATATTTTAACTGTTGGATGATATTTTGAATAATTGGATTTTCATAAAACGAAACACTTGCTAAAACAAAATTAGATTGAGGATGACATATTTTTTTAATGAATGGCAAGCGGTTATTGCAAATTGGGCAATAAAATCCATTAGCAATTGGTATAGTTAACAAACATTCAGAACATAATATATCATTTTGATGAAGTAGTTTATTGCAATTAATACATAATGGAGGTAAAAAAATTTGCAAAATTTTATCAAATATTTTTTCCATTAATTTATTATAGATTTTTTTTGTGTATTTGGTAAAATATATCTATGGATTTAAAACAGCAAGCAGGAAAATTTTTTAACAATATTAAAAATTTTTTAAGCAGCGGAAGAATAATTGGGTTGGATATTGGTACATCATCAATTAAAGCAGTGGAATTAACAAGGATAAAGGGGAAATTAATTTTAACCAATTATGGAATTTTAAATACGAAACAATATTTAGTTTTACCTAATGCTGCAATTCAAACTCCGTCATTAAAAATTGTTGATAAAAATTTAATAAGTTTATTAAAAATTTTATTAAAAGAAACCAAATTTAAAGCAAAAAATGTTGTTGTGTCATTGCCAGTTTTTACTTCATTTTCCGCTCCAATTTTAATGCCATTAATGTCAATTGAAGAAACAGTAAAAGCAATACCTTATCAAGCAAAAAAATTTGTGCCAATGCCATTAGATCAAGTGATGATTGATTGGATAAAAATTGGTGAAACTGAAGATGCCCGTGGCAATCGTTTTCAACATATTCTTTTAATTGCAACACCAAAGTCTTTAGTAAATTTTTATCGTAATGTTTTAAAACAAGTAAATTTAAATTTATTTTCTTTAGAAGTTGAAAATATTGCAGCAGTACGCGCTGTTAGTTCATCTAATGATCAGCCAACTCTTATTATTGATATTGGAGCCGAAGTTACTTCATTATCAATTGAAAGTAATGGTATAATAGAATATGCAACTGAAGCCGATTATGGTGGCGCATTTTTAACTAAAGCAGTTTCAAAAAGTTTAGATATAAATCCTTATCGTGCGGAGGAATTAAAAATAAGAAATGGATTATATGGCCAAGGAGGTGAAAGTATTTTGTCAAATTCAATAATGCCATTTTTAGATATTATTATTCAAGAAGCATTTCGGGTGATGAATATTTATTCCAAAACATATGGTAAGGATGTAACCAAAGTTATATTAATTGGCGGCGGTGCAAAATTATTGGGTATTAATGAATATTTTAATAAACAGTTGAATTTGCCGGTTTATGATCCATTAATATTTAAAAAAGTTAAGTATCCTAGTATTTTGGAGCCATTAATAAAAGATTTGGATAAGGAACTGGCAATTGCTGTAGGTCTTGTGCTAAAATATTATTAATGAATGAACAATATACTCAATCAATAGAAGAACAAGTTTTAAGTGAAGAACATATATCGGTTGGATTTCCTTGGAAACTTTTAATTTTTTCAGTCTTTATATTTTTGTTATCTTTAGTAATTTATTTTGGTTCAAAAATTGGTTATGAAAATTATTTAAGTTCCCAAATACAATATTATGATAAACAATTAAATAATTTAAGCACGCAAATAAATTCTTCCGCCCAAAATGATTTTAAAAATTTTTATTCCCAGTTAGTTAATTTACAAAATGTTTTAAATAATCATAAGTTTGCATCAGGTGTTTTTTCATTTTTAGAAGGTACCACCCTACCAAATATCTATTATAATAATGCTACGATTGATGTTAATGATGGGAAAATAAATTTAAATGGAATTGCTAAAGATTTTGTTTCTTTAATTCAACAATTGCAATATTTTGAATCACGGTCTGAAATTAATAAGACAGTTTTAAATTCATTTAGTGTTGGTTCTAATCAAACAATTAATTTTTCTTTGACTCTTTATATTCAGTCGTCAGTTTTTAATCAACCATTATCACAATGAGAGCGTCAACTAAAAGAATTTTATTTATAAGTTTTTCTGTAATTTTATTAGGGGCATCAATTATTGTTTTTGGCAATTATATTCAGCCAGAATTTTCTGTTATTAGCGATTTAAGATCAAAAGCAGCAACCAAAGAAAGTTTATATCTTACTGAAAATCAAATAGTTAAACAGGTACAAGGATTAATGGGAAAATATAGCACCTTATCATCATCAAATGAAAGTGTAAATCTTGCTATACCAATTAATCCTGGAATAACTCAAGCTTTAAATCAAATTGCTGGTATAGCGCAAAATGCTAAATTTGTTATTAATTCAATAAATATTAATGTTTTACCTTTAAGTGATACTACAAAAGATGTTATAAAAAGATTAGGAGTAGTTGAATTAAATATAGATGGTTCTGGTGATTATAATGCAGTAAAATCTTTTATTCGAGGGTTAGATATTGATGCGCGCATAAGTGATGTTAAAAATATAACAATTAATACCAATGGATCAAATTTTGTTGTTCATTTAACAGTCGATACTTATTATCAAGAATTATAATATGGCAATAGAATTTGAAACAGAAAAAAAAGCAAGTGGTTTATTTGGTATTGTTGCTACTTTTGTTGTTTTTGCAATAATTTTGATTATTGTTTATATTTTATTTTTTAAAAAGCCAGAAATTTTGAGCAATATTACCGCGCCGCAACAATTAAGTACAGTAAATTCTATCGCTCAAATAAAACAAGATCCATCTTCAATTATCAATTCACCAGTTTTTATGTCATTACATAATTATGCCAGCAATTTAACTATGCCTACTGCTGGTCGTGCTAATCCATTCCAGCCATTTTAATTAAATATGACTGATCAAGAATTTATTAATGCTTTAGTAGACAGAAAAGTTATTTCTTCGATTGTTGGTCAAAAACTTTTAAAAGATGCAAGTGTTTCTGGTAAATATGTAGAAGATTTAATTTATGATAGAAAAATTTCTGATGAATTAACAATAGCAAAAGCTAAAAGTGAAATTTTTGGCATTCCCCTTTATCAAAATTTTGATATAGCAAATATTAACGATGCATTGTTAAAATTTATTCCATTTGAAACATCACAAAATTATAGTTTGGTACCATTAGAAAAAAATGATGAAATGTTAGTTGTTGGGATGTTGCGTCCTGATAGTATTCAGGCGCAGGAAGCATTACGTTTTATTGCTAAACAAAATCATATTAGTATTGGCGTTTATATTGTTACACCATCAGTGGTCAAACAGGTGTGGAAAAAATATAAACCATTTAAATCAGAAATAGAAGCAGCACTTCAAGGCGTTTCTGCTGTTACTCAACCTACAAATGTTGTTGGTTTGGAAGAAGGTGGTAAAGGGGAAGAAGCGCCAATTATTAAAATTGTTGCCGCAACATTAAAACAAGCAGTAGATAGCGGCGCCTCTGATGTTCATATTGAGCCGCAAAGAGAAAGATTAAGAATTAGATTTAGAATTAATGGTGAATTGCAAGAAGTCAGCTCATTACCTTTAGTTTTAAGTCAGCCAATTGTGTCACGGGTAAAAGTTTTATCTAATTTAAAGTTAGATGAGACTAGAATACCTCAAGATGGCAGATTTAGAACAGTAGTATTTGGACGTGATATTGATTTTCGTGTGTCAACATTTCCAACTCCTAGCGGTGAAAAGGTTGCCATAAGAGTTTTAGATCCAGAAACAGGATTGAAAAGTTTTAATGATTTGGGATTAAATGATTACAATTTTAATATTGTTGCTGAAGGTATTCATAAACCATATGGGATGATTTTAATTAGTGGGCCAACTGGTTCAGGCAAAACAACTACTTTATATGCTATTATGCAGCAATTGAATACAGAAAATGTAAATATTGTTTCATTAGAAGATCCAGTGGAATATTTTATGGAAGGCATTAACCAATCGCAAGTTCATCCGGAAATAGGTTATGATTTTGCATCAGGATTAAGAGAAATTTTACGACAAGATCCTGATATAATAATGGTTGGAGAAATAAGAGATAAAGAAACAGCAAATCTTGCAGTAAATGCAGCATTAACTGGTCATATTATGTTATCAACAATTCATACGAATAATGCTGTTGGTGTTATTCCAAGATTATTAGATTTAGAGGCGCCATCGTTTTTATTATCATCATCTTTAAATTTAATGATTGCTCAAAGATTGGTTTTAAAATTATGTCCAAAATGTAAAAAACAATATCAAGCAAATGATGAATTAAGTGATATTATACAAAATTCTTTAGAAACGCTTCCTGAAAACGTTAAAATGAAGTATAATTATAGCAGACCTTATACCCTGTATAAAGCTGAACCTGATCCTAATTGCGATATTTGCGGCGGCAAAGGAGTTAAGGGCAGAATTGCATTATTTGAAATTTTTAAAATGACAAAAGAATTAGATGAAATTATTAGCACCGGAATTACTGAAACAAAATTAATGGAAGAAGCAAAAAGACAAGGAATGGTAACTTTACGCCAGGATGGTATTATTAAAGCATTGCAAGGTCAAATAAGCATTGAAGAGGTTTTAAGGGAAACAAAATAATTTTATGATGGATTATAAACAAAAATTAAATGAATATCTTTTAACAACCGCAAGACAAAATGCATCAGATTTACATTTGGCAGTAGGGAGAAAACCAACAATTCGTGTTGATGGTATTTTAGTGCCATTAGCAACAGAACCAATTTTAACCAAAGAGGATGCCGAAGGTTTGGTTTTAGCCTTATTAACTGAAGATCAAAAAGCAATTTTTTTAAAAGATAAACAATTTGATTTTTCCTATGATTTTGAAGATAAAGCACGATTTAGAATAAATACTTATATTCAAAGAGGAATGATGGCAGCAGCACTTCGTTTAATACCATCACATATTAAAACTGTTGAGGAATTAAATTTGCCGCCAATATTACATGAATTTACCAAATTAGAACAAGGATTTATTTTGGTTGTTGGTCCAGCGGGTCATGGTAAGTCAACAACTTTAGCTGCAATGTTAGATGAAATAAATCATAAAAGGACAGAACATATAATAACAGTTGAGGATCCAATCGAATATGTTTTTGCTCAAGATCGTTCAATTATTTCTCAACGAGAAGTTGGAAGGGATGCAATTTCATTTCATGAAGCATTACGATCAATTTTAAGACAAGATCCTGATGTAATAATGATTGGTGAAATGCGTGATCCCGAAACAATTGCAACTGCTATGACTGCAGCAGAAACTGGGCATTTAGTTTTTTCTACATTACATACTAATTCCGCCGCTCAAACCATTGATCGTATAATTGATAGTTTTACTGCGGAACAACAAAATCAAATAACTTCTCAATTAGCATCAACCTTGGTTGCTATTATATCGCAAAGATTAATTCCTAAAGTTGGTGGTGGTCGTTTACCAGCAACTGAAATTATGATTGTTAATTCCGCAATTAGGAATTTGATTAGAGAAAGAAAAATTTATCAAATTGATTTAGTTATTGAAACTAGTATACAAGAAGGTATGATTTCTTTAAATAGATCTCTAGTTGATTTGATTAAAAGAAAAGATGTTTCTTTGGAAAATGCTGAAGCTTATTCATTAAATCCATCAGAATTAAGAATTCTTCTTGAACGATCATGAAATTTAATTATAAAGCAAGAACTAAAGAAGGGGAGTTGCAGGTTGGCACAGTAGAAGCAAATTCTAAAGATGGGGCAATAAATATTTTAGTTGGTCATAATTTGTTTGTTTTAAGTATCGAGCCGGTTAAAGAAGCTGATATTTTTACTAGAATTTCTGATTATTTTCAAAGAATTAAAACTAAAGATTTAATGGTTTTTACGCGTCAATTTGCAACTTTAATTTCAGCCCAAATATCGATAAATGATAGTTTATTGAACCTATTTAAACAAACGACTAATCCAGTATTAAAAGAAGTGATTAGGGAAATGTCTACTGATGTTGAATCTGGTTTTTCATTATCACAGGCATTAGAAAGACACCCTGGAGTTTTTTCAGAATTTTATATTAATATGGTTAGGTCAGCAGAAGCAACAGGGAAATTGGAAGAGGTACTAAATTTTATGGCTGATTATTTAGAAAATCAGGAGGCAATTATTTCTAAAGTAAAAAATGCATTAATTTATCCAGCATTTGTTATTGGTTTATTTTTTGTTGTTATAATTTTAATGACAACTTTAGTTTTACCGCAAATAATACCAGTATTAGTAGAATCCAATGTCCAATTGCCATTGTTAACTGAAGTCTTTTTATTTTTTGGTCAATTATTAATAAAGTGGTGGTGGCTGTTTATTATTATTGTGGCAACAATTGTTTTTGTATTATTAGATTACTTTAAAAGTAAAGAAGGAAAGATTGTTTTGGATGAAGTTATTTTGCGATTGCCAGTATTAGGAATATTATTTCAAAAATTGTATATCAGTCGTTTTGCTGAATCAACAAGAGTATTAGTTGAGGGTGGTTTAACTGTTCCTCAATCAGTAGAAATTGCCAGCCATACAATCGGCAACATTGTTTATCGTGATTCATTATCAGAGGTTGCCAATAAAATTAGAAAAGGAGATTTATTTTCAAAAGCTATTATGTCAGTGCCATATTTTCCCCCATTGGTTGGACAATTAATAGCAATTGGTGAATCAACTGGACGGTTGGGGGATTTATTAAAAAAAATAAATGAGTTTTATACCAGAGATGTTAATGATATTGTTTCTAATTTAGTAGAATTAATTCAACCCGCATTAATGGTTGTAATTGGTATTTTTGTTGCATTATTATTTGCATCCATATTATTACCATTATATTCTTTAACCCAAGCTGTTTAGATTTTTTTAATTTATTATATTATTATATTGTGTTATTATTAAAATAAAGGTCGAATAATAAAAATTTAATTATAAACAAAAAATATATGAATAAAAAAGGTTTTACCTTAATTGAAATGTTAATTGTTGTTGCTATTATAGGTATATTAGCAACAATTGTTCTTGGTCCTTTAGGTTCATCAAGAAGTAAAGCAAAAGATGCACAAATTATAAGTGATGTTAGAGCCATACAAGCATTGCAAGAAAGTCAATATAATGCGGTGACAGGTGTATATATAGATATATCAACAAGCACACAATTTAAGAGCTTTAATCAAAATGATAAGGGTCAAGTATCATATAGCCCTGATTTCCATGCTTATGCTATTTATGCTCCTTTAGTAACAAACAACAACATTAAATATTGTGTTGATTCATCTGGCGCTAGCGGCGTTACAGATCCAAATTCAACTCCTACTAATGGTGTTTGTGGTAAAGTATCATCATATAATCCATAATAGTAATAATTATTTATAATGTTGTATTTTTATCTTTTTGTTTTTGGTTTAATAATCGGTAGTTTTTTAAATGTGGTTGTTTGGAGATTTGATATCAACAACCACATTTTTAGTTTAAATAAATTAAAAGGTAGGTCACATTGCCCTTATTGTGGTAAAACTTTACAATGGTATGAACTAATTCCAATTATCAGTTTTATTATTCAAAAAGGAAAATGTTTAAGCTGTAAACATCAACTTTCTTGGCAATATCCAATAATTGAAATTATAACTGGTATAATTTTTGTAATTGTTCCCTTTTATTTTAATAAATTTTATATTTTTAATCCATTTAAAAATGAATTAATTATTTTGTGGCTTTTAATATTTATTTTTTGGTTATTAGTAAGCGCGATTGATTTTAAAAAAATGATTATTCCTAATGATTTAAATTTTTTATTATTGTTAAGCGGTATAATTTTAAATTTGTTTTTATACTTTTCTAAATCAAATTTTATAAATAATTCTTTTGTAAATGGATATTCTTTTATGTTTAGTTTTTCTAATTCATTTTTAGTTAATAGATTATTAGGATTATTGCCAGCATTTTTTTTATTAATTTTATTTATGTTAAGTAAAGGAAATTGGATTGGTTTTGGTGATGTAAAATTAATGATTAGTAGCGGTTTAATTTTAGGCTGGCCCGATAGTTTTATTGGCATATTATTAGCATTTATTATTGGTGGTTTAATTGGAATAATTTTATTAGTTTTTGGCAATAAAAATTTAAAATCAATGATCCCATTTGGTCCAATATTAATTTTGGGTATGATAATAACAATATTTTTTGGTGTAGATATATTAAAATTTTATTTTTTAACATTTAATTTTATTTAAATATAAGAGTTGATATAATAAGATTGGTGTTAAAAATTTTTAATAAAATTATAAAAAAAATTAATGCTAAAAATTCACCAATTTTTATTTTGGATAATAATGATGATTTTTTAATATTTAATCATAATAATTTTTATCATTCTAAATCAATTGAAATAAAAAATAAATTTTATCAGCACGCTGATATTTTTTTATTATTAAATTTTGAAAAAGCAACAACAATTTATACAATTTTAAATTTAAAACTTGGTTCAACAATAGAAGATTTTGATAATCATTTGTTTAATCTTCTATGGTTAAAGTTAAATGAATTTCGCAATAGAAGCGCTGCCAAAATGAAAGTAAAAGATAGTGAGCTTGTTTTATACAATGCAACAGTAAAAAAAATAATAGTTGATAATAAAGTAGTTGAAAATTTAAATGATTGTTTAAATAAAAAGGTAATGATTGAAATGCAGGTTACATTTATCACCAGAAAATTATTACCATTAGTTTTAGAGTTAAAAGAAAATTTTAATCGATTGTTTATTTTTGAAAATGGTGCAGTATTAACTTCTTTATTGGATAAATTTTATAATATTGTTTTAGTAACTCAAAATCAAACATTAGTATATAAATTTGAAAATAATAATTTATTTTTTGGTGGAATTTTGACTAATAGTTATAATAAGTTAATAAATAATATTCAAGAATTATTAGGAGTAAATAATCAAATTGCTGATCTCATTTTGCAAAAAAGTATAAGTATGGTTTTTTCCGAAAGAGTAAATAAAGTTTTTAATAATTTATGGTCGCAATGGTTTAAAGAAATTTTTGTTTCTATTAAAAACAGTAAATTATTAGTTGATGGTAGTAAATATAAGATATTTTTTAATCATGCTATACCCAAACATTTAGCTTTGAAGGTTTTTAAAACATCTTTTGTTGATTTAAGTAATATTTATTTGCCAAATTCTTTACAATTAAAATATGAAAATCCAATACTTGAAGCAGCTATTATTGAAAATGAAACAAAAAACAATTATGATAATATTAATAAGTTAATTCAAAGACGAATAAAATGGTTAACCCCTTAATAAAAATTAAATTAGAAAATAATAAAATTAAAGAAGTTGAAAAACTTATTAAAAATAGTGGCGAAAATATTATATTAGTAGTTGGGTCAGAATTAAAATTAGACAAAAAATTTTTTCAAGAAGTTAAAAAAATAGAAAGTAAATATAAAAAACATATTAAAATTGAAACCGCGGATGAAAAAATTCAAGATTTAGTTACAGCAAACGGATTAGAAGTTTATGATCCATTTTTTCATAAAACAGAAAAAGCAGTAATTGATGTTGTTCCGTTAAAGTCAGAAATAAAAGAAGAATCATATTTTACTAGACAGCAAATTAAAGATTTAGCAGATAATAAAGAAAAACAAAAAGAATTAAAAAATGATGAGTTGATATCATCTCAATCAAAACAGGATTTTGCTGAGGAAAAATTACCGGCTGATTTATACCAACGTAAACCCCTGATTATTCAACATAAAAACAAAACAATATGGGTTATTGTTGGTGTAATTATGATTATTGGATTAGTTATTGGTTATATCACTTATTTTATGCCCAGTGTAAATATTTATTTAACTTTTCAAAGATATAATAGTGATTTTCATTTTACCGTTAATGCTAATACTGGTATAGCTGCACCAATGGTTAATAATAATCAAATTATAAGTTTGCCAGGAGAAATATTAACAAGTGAAAAAAATATAACCTTATCTTTTCCGGCAAGCACAAAAACTGCTGTTCAACAAAAAGCAAAAGGTATTTTAACTATTTATAATGCTTATAGTTCTAATCCTCAAATTTTAGTTGCCGGTACAAGAGTTATGGCGCCAAATGGAAAAATTTATTTGTTAGATAATAGAGTGACAATACCAGGGGCGCAAATTGTAAATGGTAATATTCAGCCATCATCATTGGATGTAGCAATAACTGCAAGTGGGCCAGGAGAAAGCTACAATATAAGACCAGTTACTGGTTGGAAAATACCTGGCTTTGAAGGCGGACCAAAATATGATGCATTTTACGGTCAAAATAAAAATGATATTAGCGGTGGTTTTTCAGGTATAAAAACCGTGCCATCTAATAGTGATATTCAAAATGCAACATCAAGCGCAATAAAACAATTACAAGATCTTTTGAATGCTCAAACATCAATTTTAGTTTTACCTCAATTTAAACTTTTACCTCAAGCTCAATATTTTAAATTGGAAACAATTAATGTAAATACCTCTACTAATGAAAATAATGAATTTACGGTTTTTGCTCAAGCTAAAATGCAGTCATTGGTTTTTAGGGAATCTGATTTACAGCAGGTAATAATTAATACAACAAAAAATGATTTAATTAAAAATCAAAATTGGTCTTTAACCGATAGGGTTTTAATAAAAGAAAATATTAATCAGAGTGAAATATTAGCTTTATCATCATTAAATTTGCCTGGTATAGATTTAGAAGATAATTATAGTCGTTCTTTATTAAATAATAGTTATGGTCATCTTATTGGTTATACAACATTAGTATCTAAAGATGATTTAATACAAAATCCTAATTTAAATATTGAAGATCGTATTGGCCGTTTGGGTTTAGAACAATCATATGATTATTATTTGCGTGGCATTGATGGAAAAGATGTATATAATCGTAATGTTGTTGGTAAATCACAGAATAAAATTTTAAGCGTTCAACCGCAAGCTGGTGATAGCATTGATACTTTTATTGATAGTGATTTGCAAAATTTTATTTATGATGATTTGCAAAAAACATTAAAAAATTTAAATCGTGATAAAGGCATTGTTATTGCATTAAATCCTCAAAATGGTGAGGTTTTATCATTGGTTAGTTTGCCGGTTTTTGATTTAAACAATTTAACCACAGGTTTTACTGATCCAAGCAAACCATTTTTTAATCGTGCAATTAGTGGTTTATATTCTCCAGGGTCAACAGTAAAGCCATTAGATGCCTTGGCTATTTTAGCTAATAATATTATTTCTCCTGATAAACAAATTTATGCGCCATCTTATATCACAATACCAAATCCTTATTATCCTGATAAACCAAGTATTTATCATGATTGGAAACCGCATGGGTGGGTAGATTTAAAAAAAGCAATTGCTGTTTCTAGCGATATTTATTTTTATGAAACAGTTGGTGGTTATCAAAATCAAGTTGGTTTAGGTATAAATAAATTAGTAAATTGGTGGGAAAAATTTGGATTTAATAATAAAACTGGTATTGATTTACCATTAGAACAAGAAGGATTTTTACCTAATCCATTATGGAAACAAGCAAAAATTGGAGAACCATGGAGAATTGGTGATACTTATAATGTTAGTATTGGACAAGGAGATTTGTTGGTGACACCAATTGAACTTATAAATTATATTAGTGCTATAGCAAATGGTGGAATTTTGTACCAACCGCGAATTATGAAAGATATAAAAGATATTAATGGAAATATAATATTAAGCAGCAATCCAAAAATTTTAGCTGATTTAAGAACTGATATTAAAAATTATTTACCAATTGTACGGGAAGGGATGTTAGATAGCACTCAAAAGCCATATGGTTTAGCTTATTTATTACATGATTTACCAATTCAAGTTGCAGTAAAAACTGGTACGGCTCAAATTGAAAATAATCAAAAAATAAATGCTATTTTTACTGGTTTTGCGCCTTATAATAATCCACAAATTGCTGTATTAATTTTAATTGAAAATGCTAAACAGGGTAGTATTAATACTTTGCCATTGGCAAAAGATATTTTTTTATGGTATTATCAAAATAGATTAAGTAAAAATAAATAATAAACAATAATAATTTATTATGGATAAAGCTTATATAACAAAAGAAAAATTGGAAGCATTAAAAAAGGAATTAGAAGAATTAAAAAATAAAGGCAGAAAAGAAATTGCAGATCGTTTAAAGCAATCCAAAGAACTTGGTGATCTTTCTGAAAACTCGGAATATCAGGAAGCGCGTGAATCTCAAGCAAGATTAGAAAATAGAATTAGACAAATCGAAGAAATTTTAAAAAAAGCAATTCTTATTAAAAAGGATTCAAGTAGTGATGTAGCAAAAATAGGATCAGTGGTGACAGTGAAAAAAAATAAAGAATTAGTTGAATTTACTATTGTTGGTTCAGAAGAAGCAGATCCAGTTAAAGGTTTTATTTCTAATGAATCGCCATTAGGTAAAAATTTATTAGGAAAGAAAGTTGGAGATATAATTGAAATTAATACACCGCGAGGTAAAATTCAATATGAAATTTTAAAAATAAATTAAAATGCTTAGCGATTTAATTCGGGATAGAATTCAAAAATTAGAATTATATAAAAAATATAGCAATCCTTATCCTTCTGTTGTTAAAAGAACAGCGGTTATTGGTGATGTTTTAGCAAATTTTAAAAAGTATTTAAAAAATAAAAAAACATTTTTTTTGGTTGGTCGGGTATGGAATATAAGAGATCAAGGTAAAATTATGTTTGTTGATGTGTCCGATGCAACTGGTAAAATACAATTTATTTTAAAAAAGGAAAACATTAAAAATTTTGATTTAATAAAAAAAACCTTAGTTAGTGGAGATTTTGTTGAAGGTAAAGGAAAAGTATTTTTAACAAAAAGCGCTGAAAAAAGTTTTATGGTTAATTCAATAAGAATAATTGTTAAATCTATTAAACCAATTCCTAATCAATGGTATGGTTTAGAAGAGCAAGAAGAACGATTAAGAAAAAGATATTTAGATATTTTATTACATCCCGAAGTTAAGGATTTGTTTATAAAAAAAGCAATTTTTTGGGATTCAATTAGAAACTTTTTAAAGCAACAAGGATTTTTAGAAGTTGAAAATCCAATTTTTGAATTAACACCAGGAGGCGCAGAAGCAGAACCATTTATTACTCATCATAATGCTTTAAATCAAGATTTTTATATGAGAATTTCATTAGAATTGCCATTAAAAAAATTATTAGTTGCTGGTTATGAAAAAGTTTTTGAAATTGGTAGAATTTTTAGAAATGAGGGAATAGATAGAGAACATTTACAAGATTATACTCAAATGGAATTTTACTGGGCTTATGCTAATTATGATGATGTGATGAAAATGGTACAAAAAATGTATCAACAAACAATTAAAAAAATTTTTGGAAGTTTAAAAACAAAATTTAATAATCAAACAATAAATTGGTCGGGCAAATGGCCAAAATTAGATTACTATACCTTATTTAAAAAAGAAACTGGTATCAATTTATCAAACACAACTAAAGAAGAATTATTTAAAAAAGCAAAGTCTTTAAATTTAGATGTAAATTTAAATATGGGCAAAGGAAGAATAATTGATTTAATTTATAAAAAAACAGTAAGACCAAAATTAATTCAGCCGTCATTTTTAATTGATCCACCAGTAGAAATGGAACCGTTGGCAAAAAGATTGGATCAGGATGAAAATCGTGTAGCGCGTTTTCAAATTATGGCTGGTGGTTCAGAATTAGGCAAGGGTTTTTCTGAATTAAATGATCCTATTGATCAAAGAAAAAGATTTGAAGAACAAATGCGTTTAAGAAAAGCTGGAGATAAAGAAGCCCAAATGTTAGATGAAGATTTTATTGAAGCATTAGAATATGGTATGCCGCCTGCTGGTGGTTTTGGTATGTCCGAAAGATTATTTGCTGTTTTAATGAATAAATCAGTTAGAGAAACTGTTATTAGTCCATTAATGAAAAATAAATAATATGTTGGATGTAGATTTTATAAGACAAAATCCTGAGATTGTAAAAAATGGGATTGCAAAAAAAAATGTTGATCCTAAATTAGTTGATCGGTTTTTGTATTTAGATTTAGAATGGCGAGAAAAAACTACATTATTAAATCAGTTAAAATCAGAACAAAATAAGTTAAATAAAGAATTAGCTCAAAATAAAACCGATGATCGTATTAATCGTGCTAAAATTTTAAAAGATCGAATAGCTGATTTAAATGAAGAAAAGAAAAAAATTGATGAAAAACGAATAGAAATTTTATACAAATTGCCAAATTTACCATTGGAGGATGTGCCAATTGGAAAAGATGATAGTGAAAATAAAGTTTTAAAAATAGTTGGAAATCCAACTAAGTTTGATTTTGAACCAAAAGATTATTTAATATTATCAGAAAAAATTGATTTAGTTGATGTTGAACGAGCATCAAAAGTAAGTGGTAGCCGTTTTGGTTATCTAAAAAATGAAGCAGCATTAATGGAATTTGCAATTATAAAATTAGTTTTTGATACCTTATTGCCAGAAGGATTTATCCCGGTTGTAACACCAGCTTTAATTAAACAAGAAATGATGAAGGCAATGGGTTTTTTAGATCGGCATGAAGATGAAGCAGAAACATATTTTTTGCCACAAGATAATTTATATTTAATTGGAACAGCAGAACAATCATTGGGACCAATGCATGCTCGTGAAGTTTTTAATTATAAAGATTTGCCTAAAAGATATATTGGTTTTTCCAGCTGTTTTCGTCGGGAAGCAGGATCATATGGGAAAGATACAAAAGGAATTTTTCGTGTTCATCAGTTTGATAAATTAGAAATGTTTAGTTTTACTAAACCAGAGGATTCAGAAAAAGAACATCAATTGTTTTTGTCATTAGAAGAAAAATTAATGAGTAGTTTAGAAATTCCTTATCGGGTTATAAATATTTGTACTGGTGATTTAGGAAATGTAGCAGCAAAAAAATATGATATTGAAGCTTGGTTTCCGGGTCAAAATCAGTATCGTGAAACTCATTCAACTTCTAATGTAACTGATTATCAGGCAAGAAGATTAAATATTCATTATAAAGATAGCAAAGGTAAGTTACATTTAGTTCATATGATTAATGGAACAGCTTTTGCAATTGGAAGAATTTTAATTGCAATTTTTGAAAATTATCAAAATAAAGATGGGAGTATAACAATACCTAAAGTATTGCAAGGATATTTGGGTAAAGAAAAAATTGTCCCAAGATATGAGTGAATTTTTTAAACCGCAAAAAAAACATAAAAATAAAAAATGGATAATTATAAGTGTAATAAGCCTAACAATAGTTTTTGTTATTTTTTTATTATTTGTTGTTTTTTATAGTAATTTATTTACTGTAAAAAAAATAAATGTTCAATTTAATGGTTTAGACTTAAATAAGTCAATTGTTTTAACTCAAATAGAAAAAAATATTATTATTAAGCAAAAATTTAAAGCATTTCTTGGTCCTAATAATATTTTATTTTGGTTATCATTGCCATCAATAAATGTATTAGATATAAATAGTTATATTAAATCAATTACAATTTCTGCTAATTTATTTTCTAAAAATGTAGATATTGTTTTAAATTCTAGAAAACCACTTGGTGTTTATTGTTTTATGAATAATTCTTGTTATGTTTTTGATGACGAAGGAGTATTGTATACTTTAGCGCCTACGGTTTATGGATCATTAATTATAAAAATAAATGATTCTAATAGTCGTTATGTTATATTAGGTAGTGATGTTTTACAAAATAAGCAGTGGTTTAATAATATGATTACTATAATAAATATATTGCGTAATAATAATTTTAATGTAGATAATATTGTTATTAAAAATTTGGATTTAAGAGAATGGTCAGCAACATTAAATAAACATATTAATGTTGATTTTGGTTTTGAAAGTAATGTTGAAAATTTTGATCAAATTTTGACTGGTTTAAAATCTCGTATTGATTTTTCAAAAATAAATTACATTGATTTTAGAATTGAAAATAAAGTTTTTTATAAGTAAATGTTGCGGGGTCATCCCGACTTGAACGGGAATCATCGGTTTTGGAGACCGACATTCTGCCATTGAACTATGACCCCATATTTTTATTTTAATAAACATTATTTTTAAAGTCCAGAATTTTATAATAAATTTTTTGTTATTGTTTAATTTGTGTTTTTGATGTTTTTTAGCTATAATTTAAATGATGCCAAATGGCATTATTATTTGTGATATGGAAGAAAATAAAAATATACAAAATTCATATACAGCAAAAGATATTTATGTTTTGGAGGGGTTAGAACCAGTTAGAAAAAGACCAGGAATGTATATTGGTGGGACTGGATTAGATGGTTTACATCATTTAGTATGGGAAGTTGTTGATAATAGCTTGGATGAAGCAATGGCAGGATTTGCAAAAAATATAAAAGTTGAGATTTTGCCAGATAATAAAATAAGCATCATTGATGATGGAAGAGGAATTCCAGTAGATATTCATCCACAAACCAAAAAATCAGCTTTGGAAACCGCTTTATGTACTTTGCATGCTGGTGGTAAATTTAAAAGCACAACCTATAAAATTTCAGGCGGTTTGCATGGCGTTGGCGTATCAGTTGTTAATGCTTTGTCTGTTTATATGCGAGCAGAAGTATATCGCGATGGTAAGATTTATATGCAAGAATATTCAAAAGGCAAGCCAAAATTTGATGTAAAAGTTATTGGCAAGAGCAATGTTACTGGCACTAAAATTATTTTTCAACCTGATACCGAAATATTTCCTAAAATAGAGTTTGACACCAACAAAATTTTGCATTATTTAAAACAAAAAGCTTATTTATCCCCTGGTGTTTTTATTCAATTAATTGATACTAGTAAACAAAATCCATTTTATTATGCTTTTTATTTTGAAGGTGGTATTAAATCATTTTTAGATGATATCATTGATGAAGATGAAATTATTTTAGAACATAATGTTTATATTCATAAAGTTGTTGATAATATTGATGTTGAAGTTGCATTTACTTATTCCAAAGATATTGATACTCGGGAAAAAAGTTTTGCTAATAGCATAGATACAATTGATGGCGGATCGCATTTAACTGGGTTTCGTTTTGCTCTTACCAGAGTGTTAAATGATTATGCGCGTAAAGAAGGTTTTATAAAGGATAATGATGATAATTTAACTGGGGATGATGTTAGAGAAGGATTAATAGCTATTGTTTCTGTAAAATTGCATGATCCGCAATTTGAAGGGCAAACAAAAACAAGATTAGGGAATCCGGAAGTACGCACCGCAGTAGAAACAGCAGTAATAGAAAATTTTAAGGAATATTTAGAAAAATATAGATCTGATGCTCAAGCAATAATAGAAAAAAATTTATTAGCTGTAAAAGCGCGCAAAGCAGCAAAAGCAGCAAAAGAAACAGTTTTAAGAAAAGGAGTTTTAGAAGGATTAACATTGCCTGGCAAATTAGCGGATTGTTCTAGTCGTAATCCTGAAGAATCAGAATTGTTTATTGTTGAAGGTGATAGTGCCGGTGGCAGTGCTAAATCAGGAAGAGATAGAAGAACCCAAGCAATTTTGCCTTTACGCGGTAAAATTTTAAATGTTGAAAAATCACGTTTGGATAAAATGTTAATAAATAAAGAAATAAAATCATTGGTTATTGCTTTGGGTACAGCTATTTCGGAAAAATTTGATATTAATAAATTAAGATATCATAAAATAATAATTATGACTGATGCTGATACTGATGGTGCTCATATTAGGACATTATTATTAACATTATTTTTTCGCCATTTTAGACCAATTATTGAAAATGGTCATTTGTATATAGCCCAACCACCTTTATATGGAATTCAAAAAGGTAAAGAGGTTTATTATGCTTATTCTGATGAACAACGAGATAAAATTTTAAAAGAAATTGGAGATGATGCAAATGTCCAACGATATAAAGGATTGGGAGAAATGAATCCAGAACAATTATGGGAAACAACAATGAATCCAGCTAAAAGAATTTTAAAACAAGTTTCTATTATGGATTCAATTGAAGCTGATAAGATATTTGATATTTTAATGGGAGAAAATGTAGACCCAAGAAAAAATTTTATTTTTGCTTATGCAAAGAAAGTAAAAAATTTGGATGTTTAATTAATCAAGTTTATAAACAAAAATTGATGTACCAATACGATAATCAGGAGTTGGTATAAAATTTATTCCTGGCGGTGTTTGTTTTAAAATAGTTAACCACTGGTATGTTTTGTTAAGATCAGATTGATTTATATTTTTCATTTGGGCAAAATTTGTTGCTAAATTAGTAATTGATATTGCAAGCCAATGAATATTGTCAATTAATGGACTTCCTTTTGTTGGATTCCATTGCACTGCTTTATCACCAAGATAATAATTTATATCTTCATTACCAAAATAATCAACTGCAATTTTATTGATATTATTTTTATTAATCCAATAAGCAAGACGTTTTAAATCTTGACCCCAATCATAATTAGAATCAATTGCATATTTATAGCCATTGGACGTTCCACCTGCAAGTTCATTAAAATAAGAAATAAAATAAGGCGCTACAACTAATGTTTCAATAAAAAGCCATAAAAGTATAAATAATATAAATATTATTTTTATAAATCTTTTTAATAAATTAAATCCTTTATTAATAAAACTAAGAAGTAATAAAGTACTTAAATTAAAACTTTTAGCAACCCAGTTTTTTAATTCATAAGCAGTTAAAATATACATTGCTGGGAAAGTTGGTAATAAATATCTTAAACCAAGATCTAATTTACTTTGTATGCTTATAATCCAATAAATAATAATAAATAAACATAAAGAAAATTCTAAAAAGTGAATGCCAAGATATTCACTAATATATTTTTTATTGATATTTTTGTTTTTAATTGATTTTATTATATTTTTTATTAGTAAAAATATTGCAGTTAAAATAAGAATTAAACTTGGCAGAGGTTCTTTTAATATAAAAATTAATGGAAAGTATAACAACCATCCTTGATTAGAAACTTGTCCAATAAAATAAGATGTTTGACCACCATTGGTTAAAGAATGAAAATTAATAAAAACACCAAACAGATATTGGCTTAATGGCAATGTTATCTTATTAGCAGCTAAATTAGCAATAAAATTTAAGAAAATATTATTTTGATTATTAAAATTTTTAATTTGTTGAATGGTTAATGTGGTTGATGAGTGAAAAGTAAAAATAAAGTAAATAATATATATTTCAATTAAAGCAATAAATAAAAGCAAAAGTAATCTTCCAATAGATTGAAATATTTCTTTTTGATAACTTATGTTTGGATTTCGTTGTTTTTTTGCCCAATAAAAAATAGCAAATAAAATTATTGCTAATGGTAAAAAAATGATCGTAGAAAATTTTGTTAGCAAACTTAATCCAATTATTATTCCGCTGATTATTGTTTGTTTTGTATTTTGTTTTTCCAAAAATTTGGTAAATACATAAAACATTAATAAAAATCCTAATGTTGCTCCAATATCATTGGTTGCTAAATGTCCTTGTCCTAAAACTAAAGGAGAAAATGCAAATAAAAATGTTGGTAATAATGCCCATAAATTTCCAATCAGTTCTTTGCTAATAATAAAAACAAAAAATATTGTTATTAAAGTTAAAATGATTGGAATAATTCTTGCTATTAAAATTATTGCATCAGAATTATTGTTTTGATAAATAAATGTTTTTCCTATATTCCATTCGCTATTGATTAAATTTCCATTTTGCCATGCAGAATTATTATTTGGGAAATTTAAATGTAAAAATAAAAGTGGTAATGCTGATAATATTTTAATTAATGGTGGATGTGCAGGATTTAAACGATAATCAAATTGAGTTAAATAACTATAACCAGAAGCAATATTATTTGCTTCATCAAAAGTTAAGGAATCTTGTTGGGCCGCATTGAACATTAATAAAAATGAGCTTAATAGTATTAAAATTAAAAATGTATAAGCTATTTTTTTGGTTAGATGGTAAAACATACATAATTATTATATAATAAATTTAATGAAAAAAGTAAGCGGTTTTACCTTAATTGAAGTTTTAATTTATATTGCAATTTTTGCAGTAAGTGCTTTATTGTTAACAAATATTTTAACTACCACTACCAATATTCAAAGCCGTCAAAATTATTCTAGTGATGTTGTTCAACAAATAAATTTTGTTGCTTCAACCATTGATCGTTTAGTAAGACAATCAAGTTTAATTGAAAATTCAGCCGGTGTTAGTAGTTCAACTTTAGTTTTGCGTATGGCTTCATCAACTTTAGATCCAACTAAAATTTTTACTGATGCTAGCAATACAGCTATTTATTTACAGCAAGGCAATCAACCAGCAATAGCATTAACTACTAATTCAGTAAAAGTATTAAATTTTTCTGTTAAAAAATTAGAAAATTTAGGTGGGCGGGCAATAGTAAATGCTGATATTTCTTTAGCTTCTAATACCAATAATCCTCAAATGCAATATGCTAAGGATGTTCAAATTTCTATCACCAGGGTGAGCGCAGCAAATTTTGATTATAGTTTAGTGCCTAATTCAGCTTATGATATTGGTACACCATCAGCTCCTTGGAATAATGCTTATTTTGCTGGAAAAGTTGGTATAGGTAACACAACTTTGAATGATAAGTTAGTTGTAACTGGCGGCAATGTATATGTTACTGATAGTGGTAGTGGTTTTATTTTAAATAGTGGTTCAGGATGTTTTAAATTTACGGTCAATGCATCTGGTACTTTAGTAAGTACTGCAGTGAGCTGTCCTTAATAACAATGGCAAGAGTTATAAGTATAATGAATGCTAAAGGTGGAACTGGAAAAACAACAACCGCAATGAATCTTGGCGCTTATCTTGCAATATTTGGTAAAAAAACATTATTGATTGATTTTGATTCTCAATTTAATGCGACTGTTGGTTTAGGTATTAAGCATAATATTGATGAAACAATTTATCATATTTTATTTGCCAATAAACAACCAGAACAGGTTATTAAAAAAACAGCTTTAACTAATTTTGAATGTATACCAGCGTCAGCTGATTTAGCTGGGGCTTTAGTAGAATTAGTAAATGTCCCTCAACGGGAATATTTTTTAAAAAAATTTATTGATGAAATAAAAAATAATTATGATTTTATTTTAATTGATTTAGGCCCAAGTTTAAATTTGTTAACAATAAATGGTTTAATTGCTTCGGATGAAGTATTAATACCAGTGCAATGTGAATATTATTCTTTAGAAGGATTAAGCCAGCTATTGGAAATTATTGATTTGATTAGAAATAATTTAGGACATAATTTAAAAGTAAGTGGTGCGCTTTTAACAATGTATGATAAAAGGGAAAGATTATCTCGAGAAGTTGCTAAAGAAGTAAGAAGAAGATTTCCTTATAATGTTTTTGATATTGAAATTCCTAAATCAATTGCATTAGCTGAGGCTCCTAGTTTTCAAAAACCAGTTGTTTTATATGCTCCTCAAAGCATTGGTGCTTTGGCTTATGAAAAATTAGCTCAAGAAATTATAAATCAAAATGAAATATTAATTGAATCTAACCACATTGATAGTAGCCAAAGTAATATAATAAATGATACAATAAATGATAATATTAATGATGATTGGAATAATCAGGGTCAATATTTGAACAATTAAATTAAATGCCATTAGGAAAAGGTTTATCTTCTTTAATACCAGATAAAAATGTTGCTAATCAAAATTTAAATACTGCGGAAGAAAAGCACAATATTCAAAATAATTTATCATTAGGACAATCAGCAAATGATAATCAGCAAAATATTAAAACTAATGATGAAGATGTTTTTATCAATGAGATTACTTATCAACATAAATCATTTAAAAAAGATAATGAAGCGGTTTTTCAAATAGAAGTTACAAAAATAAAATCTAATCCCTTTCAGCCAAGAAAAAATTTTGATTCTAAAGAATTGGAAGAATTAGCTCAATCAATAAGAGAACATGGAATTTTACAGCCATTGCTTGTTACTAAAATAGAAACTGATACTGAAAAAGGTACCAGCGTTGAATATCAGTTAATTGTTGGCGAAAGAAGATTGATGGCAGCAAAAATGATTGGATTGAAAACCGTGCCAGTAATTATTAAAAAAATAAATGAACCAAAAACAAAATTAGAATTAGCATTGATAGAAAATATCCAAAGACATAATTTAAGTCCAATTGAATTAGCAAAAGCTTATGCACAATTACAAGAACAATTTGGTTTAACACAAAGAGAAATAGCATTAAGAGTTGGTAGAAGTAGGGAAGCGGTTGCTAATACCTTACGATTGTTAAGTTTGCCGCCGGAAATACAATTAGCTTTAAATAATGGATCGATCAGTGAATTTCAGGCACGGCAAATTTTAAGCTTGAATGATTATCAAAAACAATTAATTGTTTTTCAATCAATTATTAATCAAAAGCAAAAAATAAATAATAAACAAAAATCACATAAAATAAATGAAGATAAATATTGGAGCAAAAAAATAGAAGAAAAATTTGGTCTGCCATCAAAAGTAATCCGCACTAATAATGGTGGTAAAATTATTTTAAATTTTTATTCGCAAGAAGAATTAGAAAATTTTTTAAATTCATTTAATAATGATTAACGAATAATTTTATATGATATTTCTTTAGTTTCAGGAATTTTTTTAATATTAAATAAAATATTTTCAATAACTGGTTTTTCTAATTTAGAACAACGAATAACAACATGAGAAAATTTTTTCCTGTTATCAGTCTTACTATTTAAGTAAGTAATATTTATTTTTTGTTTGCTAAAATAAGTGGTTATTTTTTGTAGATAGCCTGGTTTATTGATATTAATAATATGAAATTCTATTTCTTGCCCTTTAGATTTTAGATTTATATTATTGATATTTAATATTTTTTTAATATGATGTTTGGCATTTATTGTTTTAGCAATTTGCAGCCAAGCCGCAGATGGTTTTTTACCTTTTTGTGTTAATATTTCTACTATATCGCCAGTTTGTAATTCATAATTTAAAGGAACAATTTTACCATTTACTTTAGCACCAACACACTGATTACCAATTTCACTATGGATTTTATAAGCAAAATCAATTGGTGTTGAACCACTGGGCAAATCAATAACATCATTATTTGGTGTAATAACAAAAATTCTATCTTTAAATAAATCAGTAGTAATAAATTTTAAAAAATCATTATTATTAAATTTTTGATACCATAATCTAAGTTGTTGAACCCAAGTTAAATCTTGATTATTTGCTTTCCAAATTTTTTGTTTTGTTTTATTATCTTTTATTTGTTCATAGGCCCAATGAGCGGCAATACCCAATTCATTATTTTTATGCATTTGTTCGGTTTTAATTTGTATTTCTGTTATTTTGTTATCTTCGCAAAATACAGTGGTATGTAAACTTTGATAGCCATTTAATTTAGGACGGGCAATATAATCTTTAAAGCGGCCAGGTAAAGGATTCCATTTTTGATGAATAACTCCTAAAGCCGCATAACATTCTTCAACTGTATTTACAATAATTCTTAATGCAACTAAATCATAAATATTATCTATATTCATATCGTATCTTTGTAACTTTTTATATAAGCTATAATAATGTTTTGCTCGCGCTTCAACAACTATAGGATGAATATTATTTTGAATTAATAAATGTTGTACTAATGGTATAAGTTTTTTTGCATATTTTTCTCTTTCTTTGTAAGTTTCTTTAACATTTGTTATAAGCCACTGATAAATTTTTGGTTCAACATAAGGGAAAGATAAATCTTCTAATTCACCGGCTAATTGTTGCATTCCTAAGCGATAAGCTAATGGGGCATAAATTTCAATTGTTTCTTTTGCAATTTTATATTGTTTGTCAGGTGGTAATGCATTTAGCGTTTGAATATTATGTAAACGGTCAGCAATTTTAATAATAAGAACGCGCAAATCTTTACTAAAATAAACAATAAATTTCCTTAAATTTTCTGCATTTTTAGTATATTTAATATTATCAATTTTTGTAACGCCATCAACTAAAAATGAAATTTCTGGATCAAATGCTTTTTCAATATCTTTCATTGAATAAGAAGTATCTTCAACAACATCATGAAGTAAAGCAGCAGCAATTGTTTGCTCATCTAATCCCCATTTATATACATTATAAGCAACCCGTAGTGGATGATTTATAAAATCTTCTCCATTTTTTCTTTTTTGATTATAATGGGCATTTTTAGCAAAAACATAAGCTTTTTCTATCAAAGGGGAATTTAATTTTTTTATCCAGCTAGGAATCATTTTTTTTAAAAATAACAAATTTATCTTGACAAATCAATAAGACAATATTAAATTATATTTAGATTAGCAATCAAAGGTCGTAATTGCTACTAATTAAATTATGTTTAAACCAATACACGATAAAGTTATTATTGAGCCAATAGAAGAAGAGCAAAAAACTAAAGGTGGCATTGTTCTTCCGGATACAGTAGAAAAAGAAAAGCCAATAAAGGGCAAAATAATTGCTACTGGTCCAGGTAAAAGAGATAATAATGGTCAAATTATTCCAATGTCAGTAAAGGTCGGCGATATCGTCCTATTTAAAAAATATGGTCCGGATGAATTTGAAATTGATAATAAAAAGTATCTGATTGGTGATGAGGACGATATTTTGGCTATTATTGAATAAAAAAATATGGCTAAACAAATTTTATTTAATGAAAACGCTCGAGAAGCAATAAAAAAAGGTATTGATAAATTAGCAGAAGCAGTAAAAATGACTTTAGGTCCAAGAGGTAGGGCAGTATTAATTGAAAAAGGTTATGGTGCACCTCAAGTTACATTTGATGGTGTAAGTGTTGCTAAAGAAGTTGAATTAGAAGATAAATATGAAAATTTGGGCGCTGATTTTATCAAACAAGCTGCTGATAAAACAAATGATAGTGTTGGTGATGGGACAACAACAGCAGTTGTTCTTGCTTATGAAATGATTAATGAAGGAGAAAGAATTATTAAAGAAAGGGGATTTAATGTTATTAGATTAGCAGAAGAATTAAAACTGGAAAGTGAAAAAATTATTAAAAAATTAGAAGCGCAAAAAGAAGTGATAAACGACAATAAAAAAATTGAAGAAGTTGCAAGTTTATCAGCAAAAAATAATGAAATTGGTAAATTAATTGCTGAAGTTATGATGAAACTTGGCAAAGATGGAGTGGTAACAGTTGAAGATTCTAATACTATTGGTAATTCTTATGAAATGGTTGAAGGTTTGCAGTTTGACCGCGGTTATGTTTCACCTTATATGGTTACTAATCAAGAAAAAATGGAAGCAGAATTGGAAGATCCTTATATTTTGGTAACAGATAGAAAAATTTCATCAATAAACGATATTTTACCATTGTTAGAAAAAATTATTCAAAATGGTAAAAAGGAATTGGTAATAATTGCTGATGATATTGAAGGAGAAGCATTGGCAACTTTAGTATTAAATAAACTTCGTGGTATTTTTAATGTGATTGCAGTAAAAGCACCAGGATTTGGTGATAGAAAAAAGGAAATGTTGCAGGATATAGCAATTGTAACTGGAGCAGAATTTATTTCTGAAGATTTAGGGAAAAAACTTGATAATGTTGATATTGAAGATTTGGGCCATGCCCATCGAGTTATTGCAACAAAAGATAATACAACAATTGTTGGTGGTAAAGGAGAAAAAACAGAAATTGAAAATCGTATTGCGCAAATAAAAAATCAATTAAAAAAGACCGATTCAGAATTTGATAAAGAAAAATTACAAGAAAGACTGGGTAAATTAATTGGCGGTGTTGCAGTTATAAAAGTTGGTGCTCCAACTGAATCCGCTCAAAAAGAATTAAAACAAAGAGTGGAGGATGCAGTTGCGGCAACGCGAGCGGCAATGGAAGAAGGAATAGTGCCAGGAGGAGGAATTGCGTTGTTTAATGTGTATAGTTTGTATTCGGAAAAAGATGAAAATATAAAAGATGAAATTAAAAAAGCAGTAAAAACAATTTTAGATCATGCATGTCAAGCACCATTAGCATCAATAATTTCTAATAGTGGTGAATCATCAGAGAAAATAATTCAAAAACTTCAAGATCGTAAGAAAAATGAATTATGGGTAGGATTTAATGCTTTAACCAATGAAATTGGCGATTTAAAAGAGGCCGGTATAATTGATCCATTAAAGGTTACCAAAATCGCATTTGTTAATGCTGTTTCTGTTGCGGCAACCTATTTAACAATTGGCGCAGCAATGAGCATTATTCCTGAAAAAAAATCGCCTAATCCGCCAATGCCAGAAGAATACTAATAAGTATTTTTGTTTGATTTTTTTATAAATTAATATATATTTATAAATATGAATACTTTACAAATTGTTTTATTAATTATTGGTTTGTTTATTATTTGGTTGGTGTTTATTTATAATTCGTTAGTTAGATCTAAAAATCGTTGTCAAGAAGGTTTGGCTGATATTGATGTTCAATTAAAACGTAGATATGATTTAATACCAAATTTAGTTGAAACAGTAAAAGGATATATGCAACATGAAAAATCGGTTTTTGAAACAGTAACTGCGATGAGAGCGCAAGCATTAAATTCTCAAAATTTAAAAGATAAAGCAGTAGCAGAAGATAATTTAAGCGGAGCATTAAAAAATTTATTTGCTGTTGCTGAAAATTATCCGCAGTTAAAAGCAAATGAAAATTTTGCTAAATTGCAAGATGAGTTAACTGATACTGAAGATAAAATACAAGCTGCAAGAAGATTTTATAACAATATGGTTATGAATTATAATACAATGCTCCAAACATTTCCTAATAATATTGTGGTTAAAATATTTCATTTTGTGCCAATGGAATTTTTTGGTAATTTAACTTCTGAAGAAAAAGAACCAGTTAAAGTTCAATTTTAATTATGGCAAATTTATACCAATATAAAGATTCTAATATTAGAAAAACTTATTTTTTGTTTACAGTATTTTTGGTTTTTATTATTGGATTGGGTTGGTTTTTTTCCTATCTTTTGCACGAACAAATAATTTTATTTATTGCTGTTATTTTTAGTATTATTACATCTTTGGTTAGTTATTATTATTCAGATAAACTTGCTTTGTCTTTATCACGCGCCCAACCTGCGGATAAAAATGATTATTTAGAATTATATCGATTAATAGAAAATCTTTGTATTACTGCTGGTTTGCCAATGCCTAAAATTTATATTGTACCAGAAATGCAAATAAATGCCTTTGCTACTGGTAGAGATGCAAATAATGCGGTTATTGCTGTTACTCAAGGAGCACTTACTAAATTAAATAAAACAGAATTAGAAGGTGTTTTAGCACATGAATTATCACATATAGGAAATCGTGATATTTTGGTTTCAACTATTGTTGTAATTTTAGCTGGGATTATTTCAATGGTTTCTGATATTTTTTTAAGATCAGTATTTTGGTTTGGTGGCGGCAGTGATGACCGAGAAAATAATAATGGAATTTTTTTGTTAATAGGAATTGTTTTATCAATACTTGCCCCATTAGGAGCAATGTTAATTCAATTAGCAATTTCTCGCAAACGAGAATCATTGGCTGATACAAGTGGTGTTTTGTTAACTCGCTATCCAAATGGATTAATTAATGCTTTAGAAAAAATTGCTGCTGATACAACGGCAATGAAATTTGTAAATACATCAACTGCACATTTATGGATTAGTGATCCTTATAAAAATTCTAAAAAAACTCCTTGGTATCATAAAATATTTATGACTCATCCACCAATTGAAGAACGAATTGCAGCATTAAAAAATTTAAACATTTAATGACAAAAAAAATAAAATATATTTTTGTTGCAGGCGGAGTAATGTCAGGAGTTGGCAAAGGTGTAGCAGTTTCTTCCATTGCTAAAATTTTGCAATCACGAGGATTAAAAGTAACAGCAGTTAAAATTGATCCTTATGTTAATGTTGATGCTGGTACAATGAATCCAATTGAACATGGAGAAGTGTTTGTATTAAAAGATGGAATGGAATGCGATCAAGATATGGGAAATTATGAAAGATTTTTAAATACTGATTTAAATCGTGCTAATTATATGACTACCGGCAGTATTTATTTATCAGTTATAAATAAAGAAAGAAATTTGCAATATAATGGTAAATGCGTTGAAGTTGTACCTCATATTCCATTGGAAATAATAAATAAAATAAATAATGCTGCCTATCAAGAAAATGCGGAAGTTGTTATTGTTGAAATTGGCGGCACAGTAGGTGAATATCAAAATATTTTATTTTTAGAAGCAGTAAGAATATTAAAATTTCAATATCCAAATGATATTATTTTAATTTTAGTTAGTTATTTGCCATTACAAAATAAAAATAGTGAATTAAAAACTAAACCAACTCAATATGCAGTAAGGACTTTAAATTCTGTTGGTTTACAGCCAGATTTTATTTTAGCGCGCGCCACAATACCTTTAGATGATAAACGAAAGGAAAAAATTGCATTTAATTGTAATTTAAAATATCACGATATTATTTCTGCTCCTGATGTGCAAAATATTTATGAAATTCCATTAAATTTTGAGAAAGAAAATTTAAGTCATAAAATTTTGACTAAACTTCATATTAATGCTAAAAAGCCAAATTTGCAGCAATGGAAATTAATGGTAACTAAATCAAAAAATGCAAAACAAATAGTTAAAATTGGAATTGTTGGAAAATATTTTGGTAGTGGAGATTTTATTTTAGCTGATTCATATATTTCAGTTATTGAAGCAATAAAACATAGCGCTTATTTTTGGGGTAAAAAACCAGTTATTGAATGGATTAATGCAGAAGATTTTGAAAAACATAAAAACAAGTTAAATATTTTAAAAAATTTTAATGGAATTATTGTGCCTGGCGGATTTGGTTCAAGAGGAGTGGAAGGAAAAATTGCAGCAATTCATTATTGTCGTGTAAATAAAATACCATTTTTAGGTTTGTGTTATGGGATGCAGCTTGCGGTTATTGAATTTGCAAGAAATGTATGTAAATTAAAAGGCGCTAATTCCAGTGAAATAAATAAAAACACTGCTTATCCTGTGATTGATTTATTGCCAGAGCAAAAAGAAAAAATTAAAAACAAAAATTATGGCGGTACAATGCGTTTAGGTAATTATCCAACAATATTAAAAAACAATTCATTAGTTTTTAATGTTTATAAAAAAAGACAAATTGAAGAAAGACATCGACATCGTTATGAAGTTAATCCCCAATATGTAGAAATTTTGCAAAATAATGGTTTAATTTTTTCTGGTTATTCACCGGATAAAAGATTAATGGAAATTATAGAATTGCCAAAAAATAAACATCCATTTTTTGTTGGTACCCAATTTCATCCTGAATTTACATCTCGGCCATTACATCCTCATCCTTTATTTAAAGCTTTTATTAAAGCAGCAATGCATCATAAATTTTTGTAGTTATATTGTTTATCTTTTAATTGATTTGTGTTATATTATTGATAGATATTAAATGGAAGGGTGCCGGAGTGGTCTAACGGGCACGCCTGGAGAGCGTGTGTTCGCATTAAAGCGAACCGCGAGTTCGAATCTCGCCCCTTCCGCCAAATTACAATTTTAGCGTTTTTGAGATTTATTTATCGAGTTATTATCGAGGTTGAACCTCGATATATGGAGGTTGAACCTCGATAGAAAAAGTATTTCCAAAATTAAATGTTTAGAAAATGTGAGCATTCTCAATGATGGGTGTGGTTTGTTTAGTTGTCGGGTTTAATCTCCAAATTACCGAAGGTGTTCTGTGATATTTATCATCGATGCCGTAGATTGAGAAAAGTAAAGTATTATCCGAAAGCCATTTGTGTCCCTCTATGAATTGCTTTTTTCCAATCTCGGCTCCGGGGAAAAGTGACGATAACAAGTAAGATTGTCCATTTGACATATTTCTTATAGTCAAATCGAAATCAATTGTCACGGTGCTATCGGCGCCGGAGGGATAAACTGCATACTTTTTATTAGGAGACAAATTTATAAAGCCGAACCAGTTAAAATTTTTATCCTCGAAAACTTTTTCTGCGGTAAAATTCTGAATATTTTCTTTAGTAACCACCATGCCGGTATTACTTGTCTGGCTGTTATGAGGAAAAATAATGTTTGAATCATCAAGCCAGTCGCCAAAGAAAACAAAATCTTGCGAAGTATCTTCTGGGATGTCTGTGTATTTTCCACTCGCCACGTCCAGTAGTAAGAGTGTCTCTGCGTTTTGATAACCAGTTGCAACCTTCCTATGAGCTGAAGGGACTAACAAAATTTTACCATTTGGCGACCAACTCAACGCGAGATGAAATGCTCCCCACTGATAATCAAATGATTTTGTAAGTATAAAATTATCACTGCTACGCTGGATGATGTGTATTTTGCTAAATTTAGATAGCACGGCAAGAGTATCATCGTTGGGTGACCATTCAATGATTGCGGGATTTCCATCTACGTCAATAGTCCACTGCTTGTTATTTGAAAGATCTGTGATGCAAAGATTGTATTGAGCTTTAAAGTCACTAAGAGGATCGGGGTTTGGTAATGGCTGTGATAATTTTTGACGCTCTTGAATTATTTTCAATGTTTGATCAGATAGACAAGAATAAGCAATAAAATTTTTATTAAAGTTTAATTGAGGTAAAGAGTAATAATTGTTATTGAAATCCTTTTCTTGGATGATTGGTTTTTCATCGCTGCAGCCGAATTCACAAGGAGAAATTAAAACACGGAATTTTGTATCCGGATGAGAAGTTATTTTATGCTCGTTTTTACCGTCAAAGTCGGCTATCAAAATATCCCCGTCTCTTACAAAAGAAATGATATTTATTTTTGTTGAGGCTGTAGAGGTTGGGACTGTAGAGGTTAGGGTATTGTTCTGATTAGAATTAGAAATAGATGGATTTTGCTTATTCAAAAATGTGTAACCAACACTTCCACCAACCAATAGAATAATGAAAACAACTCCCCAAATTAAAACAGAGCTCAATTTTTTGTTTTTGTTTTTGGGTGTATTAAATTTATTTTCTATGTTTTTCATATTGGTATTACTGCTAAATTTTGAAAAAGCGAGGGTACGACTGGATTTTTCTTCTACTCTATTATCGAGGTTCAACCTCGATAAAACACCAAATAATCCTTAATCACCTTATGACTCGCCTCCAGATCTCCATGCGTATCCCCAACAAAAATAATTCTCTGGACCTTTTTAATTTCAATTATTTTTAATTTCAATTAATTTTTGCATTTATAAAACAGGTAAGTATTCTTTTATTTCGTAAGGGGAAACTTCTTTTTCGTACCGCTTGCCGACCGCTTTTTTGTATTTTTGCCATTCGATTTCTTTGTTTTGGATTAGTTTTTGGAAAATGTGATCTCCCAAAGTTTCTTTTGTCAGTTTGCTCTTTTTGAATAATTCCAGTGTCTCTTCCAAATTATTAGAAAGGGTTTTAATTTTCTTTTTCCTCATTTTAGATTTTGATATTTCATAAATGTCTTTTTCTTCTGCCGGCATCAATTTTAAATTTTCCTTAACTCCCTGAACACCGGCTGCTTGGATAATAGCTAGTGCTAAATAAATATTACAAGCAGGATCAGGACTTCTCAATTCAATTCTGGTAGCTTCTTTTGCCTTTGCCAAATGAGTTTCTGGAACTCTGATATAAGCTGACCGATTTTTTCTTCCCCAGGCTAAATAAACTGGAGCTTCATAACCTGGAATCAATCTTTTGTAGGAATTGACCCATTGATTCAAGACCAACTGAATTTCTTTGCTATATTTAATCAATCCCATTAAATATTTTTTGGCTAAATTAGAGAGAGAATCTTTTCCTTCTTTGAAAAACAAGTTTTTCTTTTTAGAAGCCCGCCACAGACTCAAATGCAAATGCATCCCAGAGCCATTAACAATCGTAATTGGTTTTGGCATAAAAGAGACAAATAATCCCAATTTCTTGGCAATTCTTTTTAAGACATATTTTGCCAAAATCACTGAATCAGCCATTGTTAAAGCATCCGAATACTTCAAATCAATTTCATGCTGACTTGGAGCAACCTCATGATGGTCATAATCTGAGTCAATTCCCATTTCTTTTAAATACAATTGAGCCAATTTTCTAATTTCGCCCCATTTTCCGTCATGAAAATAGCCGCCTGAATCTAAAAATTTTGGTTCTCTTTCCGATTCAAAAATAAAAAATTCCAATTCCGGACCAACAAAAAGTTGGCCAAACTTTTTTGTCTTTTCTAAAGTTTTCTTTAAAATATATCTTGAATCTCCTTCAAAATGTTCATCCTTTGGGGTAAAGATATCACCAAAGACAACCGCTTCTTTCCAAATTACATCTTCTAATTCATAATTCCAAGGCAAGACTCTAAAGGTTTTTGGATCTGGTAAAATTATCAAATCTGATTCTTCAATTCTAGCAAAACCTTCAACTGAATTTCCATCAAATCCAGCCCCCATTTCAAAAGCTCTTTTCATTTTTTCTGAAGGCAAACAAAAACTCATTTCCCTCCCCAAAACATCAGGAAAAATTATTCTGACAAATCTAACAATTTTATTTTCCTTTAAAAAATCCAAAACTTCTTTTTCACTTCTGAAATTAAAATTTTTCATAAAATGTACTATCTAACCAATTCGGTAACGAAATGATTAGATGTTAAATTGATTTCCTCAACTCGACCTTGATTAGTTTTAATTGAGTGGTCTCGACCTTTTAAATCTTCTAATTCTAATTTTAGTAGTTTTTCGGTAGGTATCAAGTAGTTAATTTCACCACGTTTTCTCTCTTGATTGTAGTAATACATATACTGGTGAAGTTTGAGATTAAATTCTCGCCAGTCTTTGAAAAAGTACTTGGTTAAGAATTCTCTCTTGATTATTTTCCAGAAAGCTTCTACTTTGCCGTTAGTTTGAGGTCGGTAAGGTCTTAAGATATTGACTATTCCGGCTCTTGAAGGAATCTTTGCTGTTTGCTTGATTGAAAATATTATACTTTCTCAAGAGAAGATGAATCTCTTGAGGATTAATGATAGAAGCTTGATAATCTCGATAAGTCTAGTCTATATATTAAATTTCTATTTTTGTACACGGCAAACCAGAAAAAATTTTAGAAAATCAAGAACAGATTGTAATAGGGGAGTAATCAATTATAGTAAAAAAATTTCCAATGGCTATTTTTTATAATTTTGTGATAAATTTTGTTTATATCTTCTTGATTAATGCTTTTTAGATAATCTAAGGTTTTGTTTAAAGAATGGTATTTTCCAAAGGTGCTGAATTCATAAAAAACAAAATCAATAATGTTGCCATTGGCTATTTGAGTTAAAAATGAATTAAGGTAAGATTCTTTAAAAATGGCAAATAATTTTTTGCTAAAAAGTTTAGGAAAATTTTGAATAATTTTTTGTATTTTTTGTGAAATTTTCTGGGGTTGAGATGAATAAGCACCAAAAACAATTAAACTTGCTCCATTGTAATTAGCTGGAAAACAATAAAGATTATAAGCCAAACCAGACATTATTAATTTTTGATAGAGTAAAGACGCCTCCGCCCCGCACATTATCCTATAAAAAATATCTAAAGCAAGTCTTTCTTTAAAATCAAAATTGTCTTTTAAAATTAAAGCAAGAGCAAAAGCAGGTGCTGGTTGTTTCTTAAAAATAAATTTTTTATTTTCAAGGTTTATTTTTGAAACAGGTTGTGGCTGGATTGAAATTTTTTGAATATCATTTAAAAAGATTAATTTTGCATTTTCCCATTTGACAAAAATTGCTTTGTTGTAGAAATTTTTATACCAATTCCTAATAATATTTAAATTAAAATTTTTAATATTTTCAGGATAGCCAATTATTGGGTCAGAAACATTTTCATCCTTTAAAACCGTTTTTTTAATATCATCCCAAATTTTATAATATAAATCTTTTCTATTATTTATTTCTTCAAGAATCACACTTTTTTGAATTGAAATGTCTTTTTGAGAAAATTCTGGATTTAGAATTAAATCTTTCATAATTTTTAAAGCTTCTTTTTCAAATTTTTTGAGGCAGTAAAATTTGTAGTAAGTGTAATATTCATAAGTGTGAGCATCAAAATAGATATTAAATCTTGTCAATTTTTCTTGAATTTCCTTTTTCTTTAATGATAAAGATATTAAATGTTCTAAAAAATGAGATAAACCTTTATGCTTTTTATTCTCATAAACAGAACCAACAGGTACTAAGCAACCTAAAATAGATTGTTTTTGTGTATTATTCATTTTTAATTAAATGGCTTATTTAAATTATAAATCAACTTAGATTAATAAATAAGGGCGGGTTTTAAAACCCGCCATCTCGATGGTACCTTTCGCCGCGTCATTTATTTAGGATTAGGAGGAGCCCCTGGATATGGTTTAGGCGGCGGAGGGCTTGGATGTGGTTTACCCGGACCAGAAGGACCGGGGTGTGGCCCCGGCTTGTCAGACATTTTATTCACCTCCTTTCTTTTTAAGGATTCTACAAAAATTATACTATGAATTTTTATCTTATCAA
>JBMFLB010000002.1:0-39797 GCA_049971465.1 Minisyncoccia bacterium | reverse complement strand
AATTATTAGCATTAAGGCCATTAGATGGATCAATTTTATCTAAAAGAAAATTCATTGCAACTTCATATCCACTTGCTGAAGCATTAGCTCCTTGACCAGTTATTTGATTCATAAAAAACATACCCAAATTATTAGAAAAATTTATAATGAATGCGCCAATATAAAAGCTAAAATTTACTAATATTGCTGCTGCAATTAGTTTTACTAAAAGTTTTTGTGCAGTATAATTTTCTATTCGCAGCATTGTGCTATAAGCAATAAGAATAAGCGCTAATACAAATCCTAAATTTGTTAAATCTCTAACCACTGGCCAACCAACATTAACAACTGGACTTGAGGTTATTTGTTCATTTAATGTCATGGTAAATATAGCAAAAGATGCAGCTAATCTAAAAAATACAGCAAGTAGTTGAGCAATTATCCAACCAATAAAAAATATAAATTTTTTAACAAAATTAGTAGCAATATCACCTAAACCAAAAAGAGCATTAGCATAAGATATGTTTATAAAACTAATTACAATTGCAAATAATAAAGCATAAGTAATAATTTTTTTATTTAATATTTTTTTGTAATTTGTTTTTAATTTTTGTAAATAAAGCATAAATTAAGGATTATTTATCCCTGTTCCTCCTTGGCATTGTTGTAGATAGGTAGCTGTGCTTGATGCTATTCGTTGTATTGTTGCTCTTATATTTGGTACTGATGAAATAGTAGAGCTTGCAAATTGGCTAAGAGATCGCGCAGCTATTTGCATTGATATAAGATCATTAGTGCTTGGTGTTGAAGCGCTTATTGAAGACAACATACGATTAGCCACAGAGATATTATCATTGATTGTTTGAATAGTGCTTTGGATTGAACTACTTACATTAGATAATTGTCCGGATAATTGATTAAAGTATCCTTGATATATAGATGACGACTGCGAGGACGAGGCACATTGTTGAAGCTTTGCTAATTCTAATAATGAAACATCATTTGTAGAAGATGCTAAATCATTATAAAGCGGTAAAGCACTATTTAAGGCTGAGATAACTCCATTTAATTGAGTTGTAATATTTTGTATAGTATTGTTTTGTGAATTTTGACCTTGTGCTCCTTGTGATTGTTCGCATTGAGCTCTGGCTTCGGGTCCTAATAGTGAACAATCCACTGAATCCCAATCACTGGGTTGATTTTGTGGTGTATTTTGTGGTGTAAATAAATTCTGTATAGAAGCAATACCAGTTTTTAATGCCTTATTCCATAAAGCATCAAGAATCGCATTTATATAAACATCAATATCATCACTATTAGTTACTGTCTCAACTTGATTGCTAACAGCTTTATTTGTTAAATCAGCAACAGTGTTAGAAGGGGTTAGAACTTGTTCGTGTGCGCATAACCATGTATGTTGAGAATCAGGTGACAACGGCTTTGCGTCAGGATGGTCTTTATCTATTGGTCCATTGGTTGTAGTTACTACCTCCATATTTTTTAAATCAACCAGCATCCATTGAGTACAGGCCGCTACTGGCAAGAATCCATTATTTGCTGTATTTTCTGCTTTTTCTGTTGCCTCCGCTTTAGTATAAAAGATAGTATCTTCTAATTGGACTAAGGCTCCAATCCAGTTATTAGAATCACTCCATTTTTCATGATAAGTTATCCACCCTCCACTTTTAATAAAACTATAAGCATCCTGCAAATTTCTGCCCATATCTTTTAGTGTGCACATTGGTCTTGGTACTTTAAATTTTGTTTCTTTTAAAGTGAAATCAATCAGGGGCTGTTTAAATCCAGTACATAATCCTGGATAAGCACTGGATAATTCAATATTAAGGGCATTAGTCAAAGAATCTTTTAAAAATCCTTGCCAATCAGTTATAAATCTTGGTTTACCACTAGTGCCCTTTATATAATCAATAATTTGATTAGTCATTCGAGTTAAAAGTTGTTTTTTTGCAACTGTCCAAGCATGATGTTGAAGCCAATCTAATACAGTATTTATACAGGTTTTAAGGCTGAATACTTCATCATGAGTTGGTACTGGTTCTGGGGGTTTAATTCCTAACAAATTTGTTACAAACGATATCCCTTGATTTATTAAGTTTGCTACAGAATCCATAAGAACATCTTTTCCACATTTGGCTGCAACAACGTCTGCTGTAGCATCAGCATAAACGTATTTAATGGTTGAAACAATAACATTTGCTAATAATGCTATTATAATTATTCCAGATAAAATTTTTTGAATATTTTGTATCATTTGGTTAATTTATTGTATTGATTTACTAATATAGTTGCTAAATCAAGCGCTCTATCTATATTTCGTTGTTCTAAATCATTTAAGGCATTAACTGCTTTTAATGGATCAGAATCTTTATTAATTACAGCAGTATAAATTGCAATAAGATGTTCCCAATTGTTTAGCAAATCAATATGAAATTGAGACCAGTTAACAGGAACAGAAAGATTTTTAGTTTGGTCAATTTCTTGAGAAATAATATTAATTGCTTTTTGAATTAAACTGGGGTCATTGTTTTCAATAAGATTAGAAAAAGCATCTCTTGTTGTTGGCATTGATACAGCAGCATTTTGTGTGATCGTTATAATTGATTTTATATATTTTAATTGGTTGTTTTTGGATATATCAGGATCGGTTTTAATATCATTAGATGTAAATTTTAGATAATCTAATGGTTGATATAAATATTTTTGGGTAAGATAATTGCTATAGGTTGGAGATATATCTACATTAATATTCCCATTTGCATCTTTGGTAATAATTTTTTGTGGGTTGTGATTAAATAAATAGCCAATATAATCATTAATTAATTGATTGGTTTGATTAGAAGAATCAGTAATTAAATTATTTGTAGTTGTTGCAAAAAAATAACCCATATTAATTTGATTAGTATCAACATTATTTATTTTGTTTTGAGCATTGGTTGCATTAGCGCCAAGAATAATAATAAAACTTATAAGCAAACCAAAGCTTAAAATAATAATACTTGCAATTTTATTTTTATTTTTTTTATGTTCCATACATAGTTATTACAAAAACAGGTATTGGAGCTGGCGGCGCAGAGTTTGTCCAGCAAAGACCAGTAATCATAACAGGAAAATAAAGACCTAGAATATGTGAACTAACTGATGGTTTCCCAGAACCATACTCTTTAGTCATCCCAGGCACAATAAGATAAGGACCAATAGGTATATTTACTGGATCAGCTGGAATAATAAAATAGGGTCCTTCGCCAGTACAAGTAATACCAGCTTGTAATAAATTTATTTCTATTCCAAATAAATCTATTTGAAGCGGTATCACCTTACCACCAAATGGCTTGTCTGTTTGTGCATTTACAATATTATTTATTAGCAAGCTCATAAAGATGCTTATTAATAACAAGAATATAATTTTATTTTTTTTCATTTTTATTATTATACAATATTTTTTGTAATTTGATAATTGTTGAGATGTTTAAATCTTGAGGGCGAGCATTAAGTGGTATATTATAATTAGTTAACACCCCCTTAATATTAATATAAAACATTTTTAAATTATTTTCTATTGTTTTTCTTGGCTGCTTAAATAATTTTTTAATAAAATTATAATATAAATTTGGATCAGTTAATAAATTATTATGAGGTGTTAGTTGAATTAGTGATGAATCAATTTTTGGTTGAGGATAAAAACAGGTTTTAGGTACAAAATTTAATATTCTTACATCAGCCCAAAATTGAACGCTTGCCGCAAGCAAATTCATTTTAGGCTGATTAGCTGATAATCTTAATGCCACTTCTTTTTGAACTAATAAGATAATAAGTTTTGGTTTATTTTTTAATTCGCTAAAAATTCTTAGCAATCTTCCTGTTAAGTAATATGGTATATTGCCAACAATTTTATAATTTTCTAAATTGGTAGTAATTAAAGGTAAAATTTTCAATACATCATCATTTATTATTTGAATATTTTTTTGATTAAATTTTTTCTTTAATATATTGGCTAAGTTTTTATCTTTTTCAATAAGAATTAATTTTTTAATACTTTTTTTGGCTTGAAGAATGTTTGAAGTTAATTCACCATGTCCAGGCCCAATTTCAATAATTGTATCATCATCTTGAATATTTATTGATTGCGATATAATAGTAAGTATTTTATTTGATTTTAGAAAATGCTGGCCAAGTTTTTTATTAATCATTGATTTTTTTTAAGTTTTATGTATAATATACAACATTAGTACAAAAATTTACAATTTAATAAGCAAAGGAAGCAAATCGGTTTTTAAACAAAGTAAGGCATTAGTTAAAGTACAACATTTTTGGGTTATTATTTTTGTAATCATTTTTGTTTTTTTTGATTTTATTGGGATAAATATTTCTTCTGGTTTTACTACTAATTTATTTGGTTATGGTGGTCCGATTGAAGATATTATGATGCAATCCGGTGCAGTTAGTGGAGGCGTTTTGTATCCTGATAATAATGATAATTTTATCGACCATAGTAATTTTATCAATTTAGATGCAGGAGCAATACATAATGATATTAGTTTTTATTCCCCAAGTTCAACCAGTAATGATCAAAATTCGTATAGGTTTGATGTGGTTAAATCAACATTGGTTGACCTTAAAGGATATTTTATAATGCCAGTTCAAGGTTATAATTGGGGGATTTTGCATAGTTATAATGCAGTTGATATTGCGGCTCCTTGTGGCCGACCAGTTAAAGCATCGGCCAGCGGATTAATACTTGAATTATCTGGAGATGATTCTTGGAATGATGGCTATGGTAATTATGTGTTTATTGGGCATCTCAATGGTACAAAAACACGTTATGCCCATTTATCTAAAGTATTAGTTAAAGTTGGCGATTATGTTAGTCAAGGAGATGTGATTGGTTTAGTTGGCAATACTGGTAATACCCATGGTCCAACTGGTTGTCATGTTCATTTTGAAGTTTATGGGGCAAAAAATCCATTTGCTCGCAGTTAGTTTTCATTGATATTAATTTTATATTGAGCTGCTTCAGCAATATGTTCTTTATTTACTGTTTCTGACTGTTCTAAATCAGCAATTGTTCTGCTTATTTTTAACAAACGATAATAGCTTCGGGCTGATAAAAACATTTTATTGGCATAATTTTGTAAAAAAGTTTTAGCTTCATTAGTAATATTAATCAATTCATCAGTTTGTTTTGATGACATTTCACTATTGGTATAAATGTTGGTATTTTTAAATCTTTGTTTTTGTATTTCTCTTGCTTGCTTAACTAAATTTTTATATTTATTTTCTAGATTTAGATCAGCAGAAGTTTTTTGTTTATTCATTAGTTCATTAATTGGTAGGCGTGGCACAATTATTTGTAAATCAATGCGATCAAGCAATGGTCCAGAAATTTTGTGTTGATATTTAAGAATGCTATTTGGAGTACATGTACATAATTTTTGTGGATCATTAAAATAACCGCAAGGACAGGGATTCATTGCAGCAATAAATATAAATTTAGCAGGAAAGGTTATAGTATTTTTAGAGCGCGCAACAACAATTGTTCCACTTTCCATGGGCTGGCGTAATGCTTCTAATATATCGCGATGAAATTCAGGTAGTTCATCAAAAAATAAAACACCACGGTGAGCTAAACTTATTTCACCGGGTCTTAAATTGGTGCCGCCACCAATAATTGAACTAATTGATGCAGTATGATGAGGATTTCTAAATGGTCGAAAGTTAGCAAAAGGATGATTTTTATCAAGCAAACCCATTACACTATAAATTTTTGTTATTTCAATGATTTCATCAAATTCAGGCATTGGCAAAATAGATAAAATTGATTGAGCTAACATTGTTTTGCCAGTGCCTGGGGGTCCGCTCATTAATAAATTATGTCCGCCAGCAGCGCAAATAAGCAAAGCTCTTTTTGCAAATTCTTCGCCCTTAATATCACTTATTGATACAAAATAAGGTTGATTAGTAAAATTTATTTCTGTTTGTTTTTGCGGTTCAATATTTTGTTTTTGTTCTAAATAATCAATTAATTGTTGTAAATTTAATATTGGTATTATTTTTATGTTTTTTACTATTGCTGCTTCTTTAGCATTTCCGGCAGGAAGAAATAAATATTCAAAATTATTATTAGCTGCAAATAAAGCAATGTTTAGTGCGCCTTTGATTGGGCGCAATGAGCCATCTAATGATAATTCACCAACAAATATTTTATTTTTAGTATCAAATAATTTTATTTGCTGACTTGCTAATAAATAAGCAAGGGCAATTGGTAAATCAAAATGCGTTCCAATTTTTTTAGTGTCAGCCGGCGCTAAATTTATAGTTATTCTTCTGTTTTCTTGTGTTGGTGGTTTTATTTTTGAATTTTTTAGCGCCGAGTTTACTCTTTCTTTTGCCTCATTTACTGATTTGTCAGCTAAACCAACAATATTAAAAGCATGTAAGCCAACATTTAAATCAGCTTCTACTTCTACCAAATTTCCTTCTAATCCTTCAATGCTGGCAGTAAATATTTTTGGTATTTTTATTTCTGTTTGCAATTTTTACAATAAAGTGATTCTGGATCAATTGATAAAATATCATATTCAATATCTTGGCCGCATTTTTCGCATATTCCATAAGTTCCTTTTTGTATTTTATCTAAAGCTTTATTTATTAATTGTAATCTATCTAATTCAATTTCCTCAACGCTATTACGATTTATTTTTTCTTCTGTTTCATCAATAAATTCTTCACCTTCAATTTTATCACTATCATTAGCAAAATTTATATTTTCATTGAGATTAATAATTTTATTTTCAATATTATTTTTTTCTTGCAAAAGCAAAGATTTGCATTTTGCAATTTGTTCAGTGGTTAACATTTTAAAATCCTAAATGGGTTGCTGCGGAATCAGCGCTATTAAGATTAGTGCTTAATAGTAAATAATTATTTAACCAGGTATAACTAAAAGTTGCGGAAGAAGTATCAAAATTTACTAAAGAAGTTGGATGATTTTTTACTTTTCCATCTTGCCAGGAATGCATTTGGCCAACATTAGTTAGATAAAGATTTTGTATTTCATTAACATCGGTTTGTATTTGAGACATTTGATTCATAATATTAGCTGCACTTACTCCAGATTTTAATTGAGGGATAATTCCTAACCATGTTCCATTGGCATCGGTATAAGCATAAAAAGTATAATCTTGATTAAAATAATTTAAACGATCTTGATTAAAAAATGTTGGTATAAGCATTGACATTAATCCTTGAAAAGAAATTATTTTTTTATTAGGATCGGTTATTATAATTTCTTGTAAAATTGGAGTAGAACTGGTTGAAAATGTAAATAATTTTTTAAAATCATTGACATTAGTAGAATTAATGGTAACTGTTATTGTTTTATCTGGGCTTTGTTTGAAAAATGAGTTATGATTGTCAATTGTTGGTAAATTAAGGTTTATTGTTGAGGTTGAGATTTGATTTATTGTGTCAGTTGAAGTAGTAGTGGTAGCAGTGATTGTAGAATTAGTGGTTGAGGTAGGATTGCTTACATTATTAGAATTTTTATACATTATTTTTGGATAAATAAATAATGCGCCAAAAGCAATAAGACCTATTATTATCAAGATAATTATAATGATTGGTAAAAGATTTTGTTTTTTTGGAATTGGTGGTTGTTGTTTTGGGCTAGGAGCATTATTGGTGGTAATAACATCACCAATTTGAGGCGGTTCAAAATTTGCTTGCGTTTGATTTGATGTATCTTGTTGTTGAGGCGGCTGTTGATTAACTTGATTAGTTGGTGGTGTATATGGTTGTGGTATTTGTCCGCCAGTTTGACCTAAAGATTTTACATCTGATTCAGCGGTTCTAATTGTTAATGGGATTTCATTTTCTCCATTAGTAATTTCATTATTATATGGATTTATATTTTCTTGTGCCATAATTATATTATAACATATTTATTTATTTTTTATAGATAAAGCAATTCTTCCATCTGGTTCAATTCTTATGATTTTTGCTCTTACTTTTTCTCCTAACTTGACAACATCTTCAACTCTTTTTACATAGCCATTTTGTAATTCTGATATATGAATCATTCCATCTTTGCCGCTACCTAAATCAACAATTGCCCCAAAATCTAAAATTTTTATTATTGTTCCCTCTACCATTTCTCCAACTTTATATTCTCGTATTAAATTTTTAATTGTATTATAAGCTTTATTTATTAAATCAATATTGTTGCCAATAATATATACTGTTCCATCTTGTTCAATATCAATTGTTATTTGATTAAGACTTTCTTCAATAATATTATTTATGTTTTTACCGCCGGGTCCAATTAATTCACCAATTTTTTCTTTAGGAATTATTATTGTTTTAATAATTGGAGCAAATGGTGAAATTTGTTCTCGTGGTTTATTTATTGTTTGATTTAATACATTTAATATTTCTAATCTTGCTTTTTTAGCTTGACTTAATGCTTGTTTAAAAATTTCTAAATTTATTCCTTTTATTTTAACATCCATTTGAATAGCATTAACTCCTTGTTCTGTCCCGGCAACTTTAAAATCCATATCACCATAATGATCTTCTGGTCCTTGAATATCAGTTATTAATTTAAAATTTGATAAATCACCATTGTTAGTTATTAAGCCAATTGATATGCCTGCACAATGTTTTGGAATTGGAACGCCCGCATCCATTAATGATAATGATCCAGCGCAAACCGAAGCCATAGAAGTTGAGCCATTTGAAGATAATGTTTCAGCAACTATTCTGATGGTATAAGGAAATTGTTCTTTAGGAGGAATAAGTGAATTTAATGCTTTAGCTGCTAATGCTCCATGTCCTATTTCTCTTCTTCCTGGTCCTCCTCTTGATTTATTTGTTTCGCCTGATGAAAACCCTGGAAAATTATAATGTAACATAAATCTTTTATGAGTATTTGTTTCCATTGTTTCCACTAATTGTTCAGCACTAGGAGAAGCAAGAGTAGTGATTGCTAAAATTTGTGTTTCCCCTCTTACAAATAATGCTGATCCATGGGTTCGATTAAATAAATGTATTTCCGTATATAAATCTCTAATTTGATCTAATTTTCTACCATCAGGTCTTTGATTTAAATTTAAAATTTGTTTATGAATAAATTCATTTATTTTATTTTCAAAAATATTATTTGCTTCTTTTAATTCTTCTTCACTGCTATTTTTTTGTTGTAAAGTTGTAAAAAAGTTTTGTTTAAATTCATTTATTTTTTTATTAAAAACAGCATCAGCAATATTTTGTTCGGTTAATAATTTATTTATTTCTTGTTGAAGATCTAAAGAAATTGGTACTTGTTTTATTTCAATTTTTGTCTTACTAAATTGTTTAATAATTGGTTTTTGAAATTCAATTAATTTTTTAATTTGTTGCTGTGAACTTTCAAATAGTTCATATATTTTTTGTTCTTCAACTTCTTTTCCTTCAAATTCAATCATATTAATAACATCTTCTGTACCAGCAAAAAAAGCAGTGGTTGGATAATCAGATGGTATTATTGTTTTTACTCCAGCTACTGGTCCATCCCAAGGAATTTCGGAAATACCTAAAGCGGTTGATGTTGCTAATAATGCAATAACATCAGGATCGTGTTCTTCATCATAAGCAAAAACAGTTATACTCACTTGTACTTCATATCTTAATCGTTCATCAAATAACGGTCTAATTGTTCGATCAATTAAACGGGACGATAGAATTGCTTCATCTGATGGTCGGCCTTCTCTTCTAATAAAACGACTGCCAATAATTTTACCAGCAGCATAAAATCTTTCTTCATAATCAACAGTTAATGGAAAATAATCTAAATTTTTTTCTGATGGCGAGATAACAATTGTTGCTAAAACAGCAGTATCGCCATATTTACCTAAAACCGCAGCATTTGCTTTACCTGCTAATTTTGATATTTCTAGACTAATTGGCGAACCATTTAATTCAGTTTTAAAAATTTTTCTTTCGAGATTTAGCATTGGTTGATTTAGATTCTAATAATAAACCAGGAATAGATTCTAAGTCAATAAATTTATCAGCTGTTTCTTTTAATTTAGCTGAAGCAGTTTTATTAAATGCTGCAACTTCAACCTGTTTTCCTAATCCTAATTGTAAATATGTGACTAATGGTGCAAAATCTCCATCACCAGTAACTAAAATAATAGCATCCAATAATGATGACATTCTTATTGCATCAACCGCAATACCAACATCCCAATCTGCTTTTTTTGTCCCATCAGGATAAATTTGTAAATCTTTAATTCTTAATTCAAAACCAAATTGTTTTAATGCTTCAAAAAAATTTAATTCACCAGCAACCAATTCGCTTTTTACAACATAAGCAACAGCAACAATAAGATTTCTTTTGCCGCTTAAAAATTTACTTAATGTTTGAAAATTTACTCGAGCATTAAATAAATTTTTTGCTGAATGATAAATATTTTGTATGTCAATAAAAATTCCAACTCTTTGATCACTAAAATTAAGCATTTTATAGATCTAATTTTTTCATAACAGTTTCGTATTTTTTTGGTTCATTTATTTTAAGATAATTTAAAAGTTTTCTTCTTTGGCTTACCATTAAAATTAAGCCGCGGCGCGAAGAAACATCCTTGGGATGTTTTTTTAAATGGTTGGTTAAAGCAATTATTTGTTTGGTAAGTAAAGCTATTTGTACTTCTGCCGATCCAGTATCATTTTCATGTTTTTGAAAATTTTTTATTGCTAATTGTTTTTGTCTTTTAGTGAGCATTATTAAAAGTATATCAGTTTTACTGATTTTGTCAAAAATTTTGAATTCTGCCCCTACCATTATGTATCAGTGTGAGGGGGGCGCCGCCAGACGCCACAACAACTGTTTATTTAAAACATTTTTTATGATGTATTGAAAATAAAGATAAAAACAATTATGCTCAGCCAGAATTTTACCTACTAAAATTGATTAATTTATATCTTTTCTTTTTCTCCATCCAAGATTTTAATAGCGTGATCGCCGCATCCAGCAAAAATCCGGCCATCAGGCAGAACTTGGAGGGTATTCACCTCGTAAGGACGTTTCTTAGGGTCAAACCAAGTGTTAGTTGGTACCCTAATACTTTCTTGGATATGAAGGTTTCCTTGTTCATCTTCTTTAAGAATTTGAATCCAGCCATCATCTTCTCCAGCAACAATCCGATGGTCAGCCAGAACTTGGAGGGGGGTTCTGCCTATAGGAGTCTGGTGGCCGAGGTTTAAAGATTCTCTGGCTTGATATTTTCCTTGTTGGTCTTTTTTCCATATTCTAATTACGCCAGACTCGTATCCAGCAACAATCTCATCAGGCAACACTTCGAGAGCCGTTACTCCGCAAATACTAGGTACTCCTTTAAAGGGTACTGTAGGTCCCTCAAGAGTTTCTTTGACTTGATATTTTCCTTGTTGATCTTTTTCCCAGAATTTAATAGTGCCATCATCGCCTCCAGAGACCATCTCATGGTCAGATAGAACTTGGAAGGTCCGCACCCCGCCTTTATGTGCCTTCTCAAGAGTTTCTTTGACTTGATATTTTCCTTGTTGATCTTTTTCCAAGATTTCAATGGTGCCATTTTCATTTCCAGAAATAATCTCATCATCAGGCAGAACTTCGAGGGCCCACACCTGACTAGGCCTCCTAAGAGTTTCTTTGAGTTGATAGTTTTTCTTTTTTTCAACAAAAACGAGTTCTTTTGGATTCATTTGTTTCCATTTTTCCTGCCAGAGTTTTTTAGAAAGAGCATCCAGTTCTTGCTCCATCTTTGCTTTTAATCCTTCGGCTTTTTGAATAGCTTGTTTAGCTTTTTCCTTTTCTTCCAAACTTTCATGTGGTTTTTTTTCTTTTCCTTCAACCTGTTTATTAAATTGTTCAAAACCTTCCTTCATTGTTTTTAAATTATCGTTTAATTTTTATAATATCGACCAATTAAATTTTTTTGGTTTTTTAAATTTCAACCCCCATCTGTTTTTACTGTACATCATTCTCCAGAAATTTCAACCCCCATCCTGCTTTTACCATAATATCATTACAAAGTTAAAAGGTAAATACTAAAATCCAATCTAAAATTAAGGAATTCTCATCCTTGTGCGAATACCAGAGTAAGAAATGGCATCTGGCGGCGGGCCAGCATTTTCCTACATTGCAACGCAACGCGCCCAGAGCTCGTCGGGCAAATTTCTGAAAGTTAAATACTGTGCCCTCGAGAGGACTCGAACCTCTAACCCTTGCGGGATGGCGTTCTAAGCGCCACGCGTATGCCAATTCCGCCACGAGGGCTTATTTAAATTGTATCTAATTTATATAAAAATTAAATAATAAAGAACGGGATAGTTAAAATAAAAAACAATAATACAGAAAAGATAGCAGAAAATATTATTTTATTCCGTAAATTTTTATTTTGAATATTTAATAGATATTTATCAAATAAATGAGAAATTAAAGCTAAACCAAAAATTAAAGAAATAAAATAGTGATATAAAAACGTTGGTCTATTAATAGTAATAAATATTTCTAAAGAAAAAATAAAACTAAGAAATAAAGCAATTAAATTTTTATCAGGGCTAATTTTTTTATTTTTGATTTTATTTTTTAAAAAATTTATTAGGTATATTATTGAAAAAATTATTCCTGCTAATACACCATACCAAATTGCAATATTACCAATTAAAAATATTTTGTGATCATAATATTTAATAACGCCATGCATAATAAGCCATTCAAACCAATAGCTCTGGCCGCTGTTAGTGCCGCCAATAAATAAATAACCGCTAACACTATTTAAAATATAATTAATTATATTATTTAATTGCGGTAATGTTTTGTTAAATAATGAAATAGTAATCAATGTATATTGATTGATATTAAAGTTAAAAATTAATATCGTAGTAATCCATATAGTAAATAAAATAAAAAATGCAATTATTAAAATTTTCTGCATATTTTTTAATTTAGTTTTGTCATTAGTTATTAAAATTAAAGCAAATGGCAAAGATAAAAATAATATTCCAGTTAATTTTGTGCTTAATGTTAAACCTAAAAATATCCCAGCAGCAACATTTTTATTATCTAAATAATTAATTAAAAACAATAATCCAAATACAAATAAAAAAGTATTTAATAAAATTAATCTTGATTCAATAATAAAAACTGGTTCAAAAGTTATTAAAAAAGCCCCAAATAAACTTGATTTATCGTTTAAATTTAATTTTTGTAAAAATAAAAAAAATAATGGAATTAACAATATACCAAAAAATGAATTAGTTAATCTTAATATTATATAAGGATAATCATTAAAAGGTATATTTATTGCTTTAGCATACATCTTTGGTAATATTTGTATAAATTTATAAGTTTGAAAATTAGGATTATAAATTTTTAAAATAAACGCATAAATTAATTTTCCTAATGGAGGATGGATATCAAAAAATGATTGATTTTTTATATAATCAGCCGAAAAAGTAGCAAAAAAACTTTCATCAAAAACTGGTTTAGCAGGAATATTTATATGATAAATATGAATAATAGCGCTAATAGTGATTAATAAAAATAATATAAAGTAAATTTGTTTTGATTTCATTTTGTAATTTTATTTTATAATAAAAGCCTGTATATTTCATACAGGCTTTTATTATTTAATAATTTTATTTATCTGCCGCGAAGAAAATTTTCAATAACTGCCCTAAAGCTCATTGCTAATAAAGCAATAACAATAGCAATTACAGCATTGATAAGTTTTTTCTTTGCCTGCTCAACCTTTTTTTCTTCTCCTTGAGCTGTTAAATAACCAACTGCTGCTAAAATTATAAAAATAGCAGCAACTATAAAGAATAGTGTATAAAGCCATTTTAGAATACTCATTGCTATGCTTTGTATATCAGTTATACTTGATACATAGGTTGGAGCTTCTTCTTGAGCAAAAATTAATAGCGGCAAACTTATCAGACCTATTATTGCTAAATCTTTAATTATTGTTTTTTTCATTTATATTGTTATATTTTCGACCTTTTATTGTAATAAGCTGGCTACTATACTACTCAGTCCCCAGCTTAATAATATTATAACATATGCAATTGTAGCATACATTATTGTATTTCTGCCAATAAGAACTTTTTTTGGATCACCAGCAGAAAATAATATTTGATATGCTCCAACCAAAATCATTATGACATAAATTGGCGCAACAGTTATAACCAACCATTTTATTACTTTTTTTATTACATCAAAAACATTACTAGCTCCACTTATTGGATTTTGTAATCCCCTTGATGGTCGATAAGTTGTTGTTCTGATAGTTACACCACTATCTTCTGATGTCTGCTCTAGATCTAGAAGATGGTTGAGGCACACCGTTTCACTGGTATATTTTGTCAAGAGGGAGTTGTAATTGCAATCCTCATTCTCAAGACATGGGACACACTCCATATCTTTGATATACCAGAAATTTATCTGTAATTCTTCATCAGCTAAAGCAAAAATTGGTTTAATCAAAATTAAACCTGTTATTAAAATTATGAAAATATATTTTGTGTTTTTCATTATTGACATTGAATTGTTGCCCACCAACTGGCGGTAGGAGCATCGACAAGAACATGTAATATTTCATTAACGATTACCCAAGCAACTAATGCAATTACTAATCCTATTATTGCATTAAATAAAATTCCTTTTGCTTTTTTTAATCTTTCTTCGCTTCCACTTGAGGTCATCATCATTATACCACCAACCAGTATCATAATTGTAGCTCCGCTTAAAGCTAATGGGACTAAAATTTGATTAATTATATTTTGTGTTACAATAATTGCATCGCAGACATTGCAACTGGCAGAAGCACTGGAAGCATTGTTACACCCTCCGGTACCATTCCAAATGTTTATTGCTTGAGCCATGAAAGGCAAAAATATTATTGATAAGAAAATGATTGAAAATATTAAATTATTAATTTTTAGTTCTTTCACCATCTTAATTATTTAAGTTTAATATATTTTTGACAAGATTTACAGCTTTATCAATATCTAATTGTCCAGAAATTATTTTAGCTATTATATCTGATAATGATGTTATTGCTTGATTATTTATAGGAAATGATTTTGCATATAGATTTTGTTTAGCAAAAATGCCTATATTTGGTATATTAGCAGTTTGATTTATTAAATAATTCAAGGCCGGAGGCAATTTTCTGGCGCTAATGTAACTATTAGCGTTTTTTGGTTGCGTTGTAAGTTGTAAAACAAATTGCCATGCTATGCTTTTTTTAGTACTTTGTTTAGATACAACATAACCATAATATTTTGCTAATGATATTTTATTATTTGAATCGAATTGAGGGAAATTAGTTGTTGCAATATTGATTAAAGGATATTGTTGTTGAATGGTTGGTAAATCTTTAGCATAGGCAAATATCATTGCTAATTTTTCTTGTCCAAACATTTGAAAATCTTTTCCAATAAAATCATTCCAGGTATAATAATTATTTGCCGCATTAGTAAATTGTGTATAAAAACTTAAAGATTGTTTTATTATATCAGTGTTTGGTGATAATAATTTATTTTGCATTAAAATGTTTAAAAAAATATCAGTCGCATAATTGATGCTATTTGATGAACCACCAATTGCCGCCGCAGGCAAAATAATTTGATTAGAATCAGGATCTTTGGTTATTATTTGTTGAATTGTATTTTGAAAATCATTCCAAGTTTGTGGCGGCAAAGCAACCCCTTTTTGGTTAAAAATATTTTTGTTATACAATAAAGCAAGCGTATCAATATAAACTGGTAATGCATAAATTTGATTGTTGTAAACAAAATCTTGATAAACTACATTAGGGAACTGATTAGACAAATCATTTATTGTATATAATGTTGGTGGCACTGGAGAAATAAAATTAATATTTTGTTGTAAGCTGTCATTAGGGATCATAAAAATATCAGGTCCATTACCTTCAGCCATTGCATTTATTATTGTATTTTTATAAGCATCATAGTTAGTAAATGTTTTTATTTTAACATCAACCCCTTTATAAATCCTATTAAAAGAAGAAATTGCTGCACTATAATTATTAGCATTATCATTTAAAGTCCAAACATTTAATGTTGTTTGAATGGTAGCAGGATTATCAGTAGAAGTAGATGAAGAACGCAAAACAATACCAACAACAACCAATATTACTATTAGTAAAACAACTCCTAAAAATATAATTTGTGGTTTTGTTAATGACATATTATAGACATATAAATCCAATTATTTTGTCATCAGAATTTATATTCATAATTTTTACTCCTTGAGTTGTTCGATTAGCAATTCTAATTGTTTTTAATTCTGTTTTTAATACCTGTCCTTTAGCTGAAAAAACAATGATTTGTTCAAAGGTATCATCAACAATTTTAGAATCAATTATTGGTCCGGTTTTATCAGTGATTTTAGCTGTTTTAATACCGCTGCCTCCTCTTTTTTGTATATGGTATTCCTTAAGAGGAGTTTGTTTAGCAAATCCTTTTGCTGTTATAGTTAGTATTTTTGGATTTCTTGAATTTTTTTGAATTTCAGTATTGATTATATCCATACCTGATACCTGATCATTGTTTTTAAGTTTCAATGCTTTTACCCCAGCAGCAATTCTACTCATTGGTCTTAATTCATTTTCTTTAAACATTATTGCATTACCCAGTGCAGTGGTTATTAATATTATATCATGTCCGCTGGTTAATTGCGCTTGTTTTACAACATCATCATTTTTAAGTTTTAAAATAATTAAACCATTTTTTCTAATATTTTTTGTATTTTCTAATTTTATTTTTTTAATAATTCCATTTTTGGTAATAATTGTTAAAAAGCCAGAATCTTTTTGATTATAAGAAATAATAGTTACAATATTTTCTGATTGGGATAACTCAATAAAATTATGTATTGATTTTCCTTTAGAAGTTCTGTTAGCCGCTGGGATTTCAAAAACTCTTTTTTGAAAAACCCTTCCTTGGTTAGTAAAAAGCAAAATATTATCATGGGTGTTAGCAGCAATAAATTTTATAACTACATCTTGATCTTTTAAATCTAAACCAATTAACCCCTTACCGCCGCGGTTTTGTATTCTAAATTCATCAGGAGATGTTCTTTTAATATAGCCATCTTTAGTTAGGATAATAATTGTTTCTTCCTCAGGAATTAAATCTTCTTCTTTAAATTCTTTTATACCAGTAGTAATAATTTTAGTTCGGCGCGGATCACTATAATTTTTTTTCAATTCTTCTAAATCGTTTTGTATAATTTCAATAATTTTTTTTGGATTTTTTAAAATTAACATTAAATCTTTAATCAATTTTCTTTTTTCTTCTAATTCTGTTTCAATTTTTTGTTTTTCTAAAGCCGCTAAAGATTGTAATCTCATTTCTAAAATTGCATCGGCTTGAATTGGTGTTAAATCAAAATTTTTTACTAAGTTTTTATGGGCATCCACACGATCTTTTGATTTTTTTATTGTTGCAATAATTTTATCAATTGCATTTAATGCCTTAACTAATCCTTGTAAAATATGTGCTCTTTCTTGAGCTTTTTTTAAATCAAATTCTGTTCTTTTTTTAATGACTTCTTTACGATGGTCAATATGGTATTGAAGAACATTTTTGAGCGATAAGGTTTGTGGCTGTAAACCATTGACTAATGCAACCATATTTACTGGGAAATTTTTTTGTAAATCAGTATATTCATAAAGTTGATTTAAAATTTTTTGTGGGGAAGAATCATTTTTAAGTTCAATAACAATTCTTAAGCCTTCTCGATCAGATTCATCTCTAATATCTTTTATGCCTTGAATTTTTTTGTCTTGAACTAATTCAGCAATATGGCTAATCATTTCTGCTTTATTTACTTGATAAGGTATTTCGGTGATTATTATTTCATAGCCATTTTTCTTTTCTTGTATTTCTGCAACTCCTCGGGTTGTAATTGATCCACGGCCTGTTTTATAAGCTTGCATTATAGAATTTTTATCATAAATTATTCCACCAGTTGGAAAATCTGGTCCTTTGACAAATTGCATTAGTTCTTCAGTATCTGCTTCTGGATGATTGCATAAATATATTATTGCATCTGCTATTTCTTGTAAGTTGTGCGGTGGAATATTAGTAGCCATACCAACAGCAATGCCCATTGAACCATTTAATAAAATATTAGGAAGTTTAGCTGGCAGTACTTCTGGTTCTTTTTTGGTATTATCATAATTGGGAATCCAATTTATTGTTTCTTTATCAATATCAATTAAAAGTTCCTGAGCAATTTTTGATAAACGTGCTTCAGTATAACGCATTGCCGCTTGGCTATCACCGTCAATTGAGCCCCAGTTTCCTTGGCCATCTATTAATGGATAACGTAAAGAAAAATCTTGAGCCATTCTTGCTAAAGCATCATAAACTGCTGATTCGCCATGAGGATGATATTTTCCTAATACTTCACCAACAATATTTGCTGACTTTTTGAATTTTGCTTGGTGAGTTAAGCCAGTATCCCACATTGCCCATAGAATTCTTCTTTGTACAGGTTTTAGTCCGTCGCGAACATCAGGTAAAGCACGTGAAACAATCACTGACATTGCATAATCTAAATAAGATTGTTGTATTTCTTCAACAATTTCTTGTTCTTGAATATTTGATGTGCTATCAATATTATTTTGTTCAGGTGATTTATTTTTTTTCATATTAATTGGTTGATGTTGAAAATGATGTTGTTGCAAAGTTCATAGTAGAACTGCTATTTATATTGATTGTTGAATTAGTAGAAGTTGTTATGTTTATATCATTGGTTTTTGTAACATAATCATTATAAAATGTATTTATATTTTGGGATATAATTGATAGACCATTTTTAAATAAACTGCTTATCTTATTAATACCAGTTTTAAATGATGACCAAAAATTTTCATAGCTTGATTGGTTTTCTGATTGAGGCATATATTGTTGGAAACTTTTACTAGCTTCTTTAAAAGATGTTGCTAATTGATTGTTGCGAAGATATATTATCCATAAAATTATAATTAACAGCATTGTTAAAATAGTTAAAATATTAAAAATTTTTTTCCTTTTTTTATAATCTAATTTTTGAATGGTTTTTAGGTAATATTTTATTTTTTTTATTTTTATACTTATGAAGTTAAACATATAACTTGAATATTATTTAAACTTAAATTTGATTTTTTAAGGGTAAATTTATTGATTTTTTCTATATTTTTTATACCAAATAAATTTAAAAGCGATGGTAATATTTTGTTTTGTTCGTTTATAATAATAAATTTTGGCATTGAATTTTTAAGGATTTTAATATTATTGTCATCGCTTGTTAATATTATAATATTTGCTTTTTCTAAATTAGATGTTAAATCTGGACTTAATTCATCAGTTAAAGAATCAAAAACCATAATCTTATAATCATCCCATTTAATAAAATAAGCAGTTTGATAATTATTTTTTGTGTTGATTGACCAACCTTTTATTTTTATTTGTTTTGATTCATATTCTCCTTGATGTTCAATCCATAAAGGCGGTCTTGTTTCTGGTTTTGAAGTTAAGGCCGGCATTTTAGTATTAATAATAATATCAGTCCCCTTAAATGATTTTTGATTATCAGGATTTATTAAAATAGAATTGTCTCCTTCTTGTAATGCAAAATAGTATTTGTTTTTAGAATGGATAATCATATTTTTTAATTTTAAACCTTTTACTCTTGATTTTCAATTATTTTATGTTAATCTTTTGAATATATGGTTAATACAACTAAAAATCATAAGATATTTAATTTTTTAAAAGAGGGCGATATTGTTGAAGGAACAATTTTATATCAAGAAGGTTCAAGAAAATTATTTATTGATTTAGGGCGTTTTGGTATTGGGGTAATTTATGGCTATGAATTAATTAGATCAAAATCAACATTAGAAGATTTAAAAGTTGGTGATAAAATTTATGCTAAAGTTATTAATTTAGATAATGAAGATGGATATGTTGAATTATCATTAACTGAAATTGGTGAGCAAAAAGCTTGGAATAAAATTGCTGAATTAAAAGATAAAGATGAAATTATAAATGTAACAATTAAGGGTTTTAATAAAGGAGGTTTAATAACTAAAGTAGAAGGATTAGATGCATTTTTGCCAATTTCTCAGCTAAGTTCAATAAAAAATGTTGATTTAAATAATATTGAAACTCAAAAATTAAATGAATTATTAAATGAACTGGTTGGTAAAGATTTAAATGTAAAAATTCTTGATTTTAACCCAAGAACAAGCAAGATTATTCTTTCAGAAAAATTAACCGAGCAGGAATCATCAACACAAAAATTTCAAAATTATAAGATTGGTAGTGTAATTGATGTAATTATTAGTGGTATTGCTGATTTTGGTATTTTTGTAAAATTAGTTGATGATCCCAATGTTGATGCATTTATACCAGTTGATGAATTAAGTTATAAAATGTTTGAAAATCCTAAAGATTTATTCAAAATAAATGATGTTTTAAAATGCAAAATTATAAATATAAAAGATAAGATTTATCTTTCATTAAAAGCTTTGTTAACTGATCCATGGATTGATGTTAATAAATATTATAAAATTGGTGATATTGTGGAGGGAGAAGTATATTTTTATACCCCATTTGGTGCAATTATTAATTTAGATCATAGTTTGCAAGGAGTAGTAAGAATTACTGATTTTGGTGGTTTAGAATTAATGAAAGAGAATTTAAAAATAAAAAATAAATATAGCTTTAAAATAGAGTCTATTAATGTTAATGAAAAAAGAATAGTTTTAAAATTAAATCAGTAGTTTTATGAAACATAATTCATAGAATCAAAAAACTTTAAAAATTAAAAAAATTAAAAAATTTAAAAAAACCTAAAAAATTGAAAAAATTGGTAAAAACTAAAAAAACTGAAAAAACTGATTTTTCAGTTTTTTATTTATAAAAAATAAAGTGTAGTATTTATGCGACGAATTGAAAAATCAGTTTTTTATCATAAAACCTACATTTTTTTCAAAGCATCTTGACAATATTAATAAATTTATTGTTTAATTTGTTATTTTCATAAGTAGTTAGACAAGCTGATAATGCGATGAAATCTACACTTTTTCCATTTTTTGCTAATTTTTTAGTAAAAATGTTTCGGTCGAAACATTTTTGTGATTTTTTAGTAAAAATGTTTCGGTCGAAACATTTTTTTGTTTTTTTATAATGTTTTATACTTATTGTAATATGAATTTTAATAAAAAAATAGGAAATACTGGTGAAGATTTAGCAATAGAATTTTTAAAAAATAATAATTATAAAATTATTGAAAGAAATTTTAAAAAACAATATGGAGAAATTGATATTATTGCTTTTGATAAATATGAAAAAGTTTTAGTATTGATTGAAGTGAAAACAAGTAATAGTGATATTGAGCCAGAATGGCAAATGACATTTAAAAAAATTAAAAATTTTCAGAATATATCTTATCTGTATGCTAATAATCATCCAGAATATTGTAAGAATGGTTTTAGATTAGATTTAATTGCAATTAATTTAAAAACTAATGAAATTAAACATTATAAGAACATCACATAATTATATTTTTGTCAAGATATAGTTATTAAACATAAATTTTTATTTGACAAAAAAATTTATATTAGTATTATAATCATTATTGACTCCACGGCAGTGGAGTTTTTTATAAAACTAACCTAAAATAAAATTATGGATTTAAAAACAATTAACAATGCATTAGATCAAATAGCAACTGAAAAGGGTTTAAATAAACAAGCAGTATTAGAAGCTTTAGAAGGAGCTTTTGCTGCTGCTTATAAAAGAGAATATAGAAAAAAAGGTGAAGTGATAAAATCTAAATTTGATACCCAAACTGGTGAATTAAAATTTTGGTTAGTAAAGACAGTAGTTGATAAAAATGATGTCGTGTTTGATGAAAAAGAAATTGGTGAAAATAAAATTTTATTTAATCCTGATAGACATATTTTATTAGAAGAAGCGCAAAAAACAAATCCTGATATTAAAGTTGGCGATGTTATTGAAACTGAACTTGAAACCCATTCTGATTTTGGCAGAATTGCAGCGCAAGTAGCAAAACAAGCAATTATTCAAAATTTAAGAGAAGCAGAAAAACGTTCTATTAAACAAGAGTTTGCCAACAAAGAAGGAGAAATAATAAGTGGTATTATTCAAAGATTAGAAAAAGGAAATGTTTATGTTGATTTAGGTAGAACAGCAGGAATAATGTTTAAAAATGAATGCGTGCCAGGCGAACATTATAGACCAGGAGACCGAATGAGATTTTATATTTTAGCCGTGCAAGATGAAAAAGGAAAACCCGGAATTGTTTTATCTCGTTCTCATCCTCAATTTATTCAAAGACTTTTAGAATTAGAAGTGCCAGAAATAGCTGATGGTGTAGTAGAGGTAAAAAAGATTGCTCGTGAACCCGGTAATCGAACAAAAGTTGCGGTTTTGTCAAAAATGGAAGGTATTGATGCGGTTGGTTCAGTTATTGGTCAAAGAGGGATAAGGATTTTAGCTGTGACCAATGAATTGGGCAATGAAAAAATTGATGTAGTTGAATGGTCAGATGATCCAGCAAAATTTATTGCTAATGCTTTTTCTCCAGCAAAAATCAAAGAGGTGCAAATTTTACCAAAACGAGAAGCAAAAGTTTTTGTTGCTGATGATCAATTAAGCTTAGCAATTGGTAAAGGAGGACAGAATGCTCGTTTGGTTGCAAAATTAACTGGTTGGAAATTAGATATTAGATCTCAATCAAGGCCAGAAGAAATACAGGAAGGAGGCATAACTGAAGCAGTAAATTTAGATAATGAAGAAGAAATTACCTTAGATAATATATAAATTATTTAGTTAGATCCAGAATTATTTGTATTTGCAGAATCACTCTCTTTATCGTTGTAAAGACAATGGAGCCAAGTAGAACCATATAAACGCTTTAAATCATTAATTGAATAATTTCCAGAAAAAACAATATGAAAATGATCAGTGTCATTTGTATCACAAGCTTGGCCAAAATCTTTTGAACCTTTTTCACAAATCCAAGAGTTAATCGTATTTCCGCTTTGTAAATTTTTAACATCATTAATTAAATCTTTGTCATAATGGATATCAAGTATTGATTTTCCTGGCCCATGAGTTTTATGCAGCCAATATTCAGTGCCGCCAGTTATGGTTATGTTTTTATTGTTTTTTTTAGCAAGTTGAGCAAGTTGGATTGCGCCATGAACTGCTGTTGCGGTTATCCCATCTAAACTGGTACAGTTTGTTTGACCAATATAGGTACAATTTGATTTATTTACTGAGATGCCTCGTGCTTGAAGCATACATCGCGCTGTAGCATCATCAAGTTGGTATGATGGATCTGATAATGGTTGGGGCCAAGATTCAACCTGTGATTGACGAGGTGGAGGATTTGGCACTTGGATTCGAAACATAGCAAAAGTTAAATTAGCTATTCTTGGATTAATTGTATTAAATAATATAGATGCACCAAACAATAATAACAAGCCAAATATTGCTCCAGTAATGTAGGAATTGCTTTCTTGTATTTTTTTAGGATTGCCTGATGAAAAAATTCTTAAGATTCCTGCATAAACAATAACTCCTACTGCAATGATGCCGCCAACTAACATAGAAAAATTATAAATATTTTTTACTAATTCTGGCGGTGTTGCTCCTTGTCCAATATTATTTATAAGTCTAGTATCAAAAGCATAAACTAATTGAATAAAATAAAAGTTAATTAATAAAAATAAAATAACCAGAATCAATAAATGCCATTTCATTTTAATTTGTTTTTATTTTTAGTTTTTTAGCTTTTTTCTGATCTAATTTTGGCAGTTTTATTATGAGAACACCATTTTTAAACTCTGCTTCTGATTTTTCAGGATCAATTTCTTGTGGAAGCATTATTGTTCTAGCAAATTTTCCCCAAAAACATTCCTGATATAAATAATCTTTATCTTCAACTTTGTTTTGTTTTTTCCTTTCCCCTTTTATTGTTACCGAATCAGATGTGATATTAATATCTAAATCTTCTTCTGGATTTACTCCGGCAATAGCTGTTTCAATAACAATTTCATTTGGCGTTTGATAAACATCAGTAAGTAATTTTCCTTCAGCATTTTCATTTAAATCATCAAATTGGATTGAGGGCTTTTCATTTTTATTTTTTGCTAATTCCGCAAAAATATTTTCTTCTTTGTTACTCATAGTTTTATTATATCACAATTTAATATATATATTCATCGACCAATAAATTATTTTTATCAAATAATAATATTTTATCATGATATTGATCTATCCCCCAAATGCCATTAATCCATAAATACCATTTATTTTCAAAAAAATCAGAAGAAGATTTTAATAAATTATAACACCCATTATAATTAAAGCGATCTAAAAAAGAACGGCAATTTGGTTCTTTGGCCCAATAATTTAGTTGTTCAATAGAAGGACCAGTACACCTGCTTAATGAAAAAATAAAGTTTTGACATTGGCCAGAAAATGATGATATATCATAACGATTAAAAAGTTGAGGATAATCACAAGGCAATGGAGGATTAAATTTGTAGGTATTGTTTAAATAGCCAGTGCATTTGTTTAATCTAAAATTGTATGAAGTTGGGCTATAATTGTTAAAAATGTATACATAATTATTGCTTGGTAAATAAATATCGCTGGGCGTGTTAATATTAGAAGGATTAAGATCAGACACGGCAGGAGGAATAATAATATCACCTTTATTGCTTTTAATATGCCATCCAGTTATATCAATAGGATTAGTGATATTTTTTGAATATAATACAATTTGATTATTACTGTAGTAATTGTAATTTATATAAACATTATTGATTCTTATTTTTTGATAATAAGGTGATAAATTATTTATAGTAAATCCCGGTGGCGGTGTAACTGGATTGGTAATAGTGGTATTGTTTTGGGTCAAATTATTGGAATTATTGACATTATTGGAATTATTTATCGGTTTAGGTTTAATATTGTTTTTTTGTATTTGAATCGCTACACTAGATGATACTGAAGTGGATGTTGATGGAATTTTTATAACTTTTTCAACTGTTTGTGGTTGAAAATAAATATATATTGCTAAACCAATAATAATTAATAATAAAATAAAAAAACCATAATTTGACATATTTTTATTATATAACTTTTATTTTAAATTAAAAAGTTTATTAATTTATTTGGTACAAAAATTATTTTTTTTATTGATTGATTTTGCAAAAGTTTTTGAATTTTTGGTGATTGTAATGATAATTTTTCAATATCTTTTTGATTTAAATTTTGTTTTACTAATATTTTGTCTTTAAATTTTCCATTGATTTGGATAATTATATAAATTTTTTCTTTTTGTAATTCTTTTTCATTATAAATTGGCCAAGAACTTAAATGAATTGATTTTTTATGGCCAAGATGAAACCATAACTCTTCGGTAATATGAGGGGCAAATGGCGCTAAAATAATTAAAAATTTTTCCCAAACGGTTTGAGGAATAATTTCGTTTTTTTGTACTTCATTTACAAAAATCATTAAAGCGCTAATTGCGGTATGAAAAGACATTAATTCAATATCATCATTAACTTTTTTAATTGTTTTATTTATTAATGTTTCTAAATTTTCATTTTTTACTTTTAATATTTTTTTAGTAAATGCAATATTCCATACTTTTAATAAAAATCTTTTTAATCCTTCGATATCTTTTGTATCCCAGGCAATTGCTTGATTAAATGGTCCCATAAACATTTCATAAAGTCGTACAGTGTCAGCGCCATAATTTTTTACAATTATATCAGGATTTATTACATTTCCTTTTGATTTTGACATTTTAATCCCGCCTTCACCTAAAACCATGCCTTGAGCGGTTCTTTTTTTATAAGGTTCTTTAAAAGGCACCAATCCTAAATCATAAAAAAATAAATTCCAAAAACGGGAATAAAGCAAATGTAATGTAACATGTTCCATCCCACCATTGTACCAATCTACTGGCAGCCAATATTTTAATTTTTTATAAGAAGCAAATTGTTTATTATTATGTGGGTCAGCATATCTTAAAAAATACCAGCTTGAACCAGCCCAATTTGGCATTACATCTGTTTCTCTTTTTGCTTTGCCGCCACAAGAAGGACATTTAGTATTTACCCATGATGAAAGTTTAGATAAAGGAGATTCTCCATCATCGGTTGGTTGATAATTCTTAATTTTAGGTAAAATTACTGGTAATTCTTTTTCTGGCACAGGAACATATCCACACTTTTGGCAATTAATTATAGGAATTGGTTCACCCCAATAACGTTGGCGTGAAAATACCCAATCTCTTAAATGATATTTAATTGTTGTTTTGCCACCAACAAATTTTGTTATTTCTTTTTTTGCTTCTAAAGAATTTAAACCATTAAATTTATTTGAATTAATAAGAATTCCATCCCCCTCATAAGGAAGTTCTGCACCATCTTTTTTTATTACTTCAATAATTGGTAAATGAAATTTTTTAGCAAATTCAAAATCTCTTTGATCATGCGCTGGAACTGCCATAATTGCTCCAGTACCATAAGATGCTAATACATAATCAGCAATCCAAATAGGAATTTCTTTTTTATTAGCAGGGTTTAAAGCAGTAATTCCTTTTAATTCAACTCCGGTTTTTATTTTTCCTTCTGATTTTCTTTCTTCTTCTGTTTTTTTTAATGTTTGATTAATATAATTTTCAACCTCCCTTTTATTGGAAATATATTTTTTTAGTTCACTTACTATTTTATGTTCTGGCGCTAAAACTAAATAAGTTGCTCCAAATAAAGTATCAGGACGAGTTGTAAAAATTTTTATTTGAATATTAATATTTTTAATTGGAAAATCTATCTCTGAACCTTCTGATTTGCCAATCCAATTGATTTGTTGTGTTTTTATTTCTGGTAAAAAATCAACAGTTTTTAATCCTGCTAAAAGTTTTTCCGCATAAGCAGTTATTTTTAGCATCCATTGCGATTTTAATTTTTGTTCAACTTCTGCGCCGCACCGTTCACATCTTCCATTGATTACTTCTTCATTTGCTAAACCAATTTTGCAGCGAGGACACCAATTTATTGGAACTTCTGCTTTATAAGCCAATCCATTCTTAAAAAACTGCAAAAACAACCATTGGGTCCATTTATAATATTTAGGATCAGTTGTGTTTATTTCTCTTGACCAATCAAAAGAAAAGCCAAGGCTTTTTAACTGTCTTCTAAAATTATTGGTATTTGTTTTAGTAGCAACATCTGGTGCTATTCCTGTTTTTATTGCATAATTTTCAGTTGGAAGGCCAAAAGCATCCCAACCAATTGGATATAAAACATTGTATCCTTCCATTCTTCTTTTGCGGGATATAATATCCATTGCGGTAAAACTACGAATATGGCCAACATGCAATCCAGCGCCAGAAGGATAAGGAAATTCAATTAATGAGTACCATTTTTTCTTCTTAGCAAAATCTTTTGCTTTGTAAATTTGATGTTTTTCCCATTCTTTTTGCCATTTTTTTTCTATTTTTTTGGGTTGATAAGAATTCATTAAAATTATTATAAAATTAGTTTTGAATTTTTACAATAAAAAATTAAATTTTAAAAATTTTATGTACAGTATTTAATAAAATAGGAGAATAATCTTCAATAGAAATATTTTTAATTTTTGTTATTTGTTTTATTGTTTCAATTACATAATTAGGTTGATTTCTTTTCCCGCGATAAGGCACTGGGGCAACATAAGGAGCATCGGTTTCAGGCAAAATATTTTCAATTGGTATAAATTTTATTAGTTCATTGTAATTATTGGTAAAAGTTATAACTCCTCCAAAACTAAAACTAAATCCTAAATTTAACAATTGTTTTGCTTGTTCTTTAGTGCCAGAAAAAAAATGAATAATTCCAGGATAATTTAATAGTAAGTTTTTGTTTTCTTGTAAAATTTGAATTAATTCAATAAATGCATTACGGCAGTGAATAATTAAAGGTTTTTTAATTGTAAATGATAATTTAATTTGTTGTTGAAAATTGTTTTTTTGATTGTTAATAAAATTTTTATTATTTATATCAATGTGATAAAAATCTAATCCACATTCACCAATGCCAATAACTTTTCGATTTAATGCTAAATTATGATAAAAATTTAAATCAAATTTGATTTCTGGTTCTATTGTTTTTGATGTTTCATTGTGATCAATATAATTTTCTGGATTACAATGAATAGGATGCAATCCAATAGTTGCATAAATTGGTTGATCTAAATATTCATTTGCTATTGTTACCGCGCTTTGAGAAGTATATTTATAAGTTCCGCTGGTTATGATTCCAATTTTATTTTCAAATGTTTGTGCAATTATATTTTTATAATCGTTTTTAAATATTTCAAAATTTATATGGGCATGAACATCAAAAAATTTTATATCCATTTTTATTATTTTATTTTTGGAAAAAGAGTTTGTTTGTTGGTAACAAATATTATATTGTTTTTTATTGGTAACAATTGATTTAGTTTTAAATTAGTATCAGGTAAAAATGGTCGAATTAATATATTTATATTATGTAACATATAAATTAAATCAGTTAAAATATTTATATTTTTATTTTCCCATGGTTTATTTAGATTAATATAATTATCTCCAAATGAAATAAATTCCCAAATTAATCCCAATGCTTCGCTAAATTTAAATTGTTCAATATAATTGTTAGCCTTATAAATTAAATCATTTGTTTTGTTTACTATTTCTTTATTGGTATCTTGTAAATTTAATTTTTGATTTAAAGTTAAAGCTAAAACCCGTGATGCAAAATTACCTAATCCATTAGCCAATTCCCCATTATAAATATTTTTTATTTTTTCTAATGATAAATCGCTATCATTTTCAAAACTGGTATGACGCATTAAATAATATCTAATGGTATCAGAATTATAAGTTTGTACTAATTCTGATGGACGAATAATATTACCTAATGATTTGCTTATTTTTTGTCCATTAATAGTTAAAAATCCATGAGCATAAATAATATTTGGTAACCGATAGCCAGCGCTTTTTAACATTGCGGGCCAAAGTAAAGCATGCCAGCGTAAATTATCTTTTCCTAATAAATGAATAATTTTTGTGTTGTTATCCCAAAAATTAATTGCTAAACCAGCAGTTAAATAGTTGATTAAAGCATCAAACCAAACATAAATAACTTGTGAGTCATCATTAGGTACATTAATTCCCCATTGCAAGTTTGATTTAGATCGCGAAATACTTATATCTTCTATTTTATCAATAAAAGCTAAAACCTCATTTTTTCTTGTTTCTGGTAATACTGTTAATTCATTTGTAGTTATAATATCCTTTAAAAAATTTTTATATTTTGACCAACGAAAAAAATAATTTTTTTCTTTAATTAATTTTATTTCTAAATTTGGATGCAAAGGACAATGGTTGTTTATTAATTCACTTTTTGTTTTAAAAGATTCGCAACCAATACAATATAATCCTTCAAAATCATTTAAATAAATATCATTATTTTTTTGTGATTTTTCCCAAAATTGAGTAACTGTTTTTATATGATCTTTATCAGTAGTTCTAATAAAACGGTTATAAGAAATATTTAAATAATCTTGTTGTTGTTCATCTAATAAGGAAATATAATCAGTAAATTCTTGAGGTGTTTTATTATTTTTTTGAGCTGTTTCTTGGACTTTTTGTCCATGTTCATCAGTGCCAGTGACAAAAAAGACATTATTAGTACCAAATTTATTACGATAATAACGCGCTAAAACATCCGCTGCTATTTTTTGGTAAGCATGCCCAATATGAATCACATCATTAACATAATCAATTGCTGTTGTAATTAAAATTTTTGACATAAAATTAAAAACCTAAATTTTGATGTATTTTTTTGCGATTAGAAAAATCATTTATAATTTCTTGAATTAATACTGTTGCTGGGACTGATAATATTATTCCAGCAATGCCAGCAATATTTGCTCCGGCTAATAAACTAAATACAACTATAACCGGATGAATTTTCATCGTTTTTCCTAAAATTAATGGTGCAAAAATGTGATTTTCTAATTGGTGAATAATAATAAATAAGACAATCGTATAAATTCCAAGAATAAAAGATTGGGTCATAGCAATAATAAAAGCAATCGCTCCGACCATTATTGGCCCAATAAATGGTATTATTTCAAAAAGCGCAGCAATAAAACCAATTAAAAGAGGGTAAGGAACGCCAATTATCCATACTCCTATTCCCGTAACAATACCAATAGTAATGCTTAAAATAATTTGAGATAAAAGCCATTTTCTAATTTTATTGCTAAAGCTATGAAAAATAATTAAATATTTTCTTTCCACGCTATTTGGCAATATATCTTTTAAAAAATTTTCCAATCCATTTTTAGTGAGCATTAAATAAAAAGTCATCATTATTGTTGCAATTGTTAAAATTGTTTTATGAGAAATATTTAAAATTAAATCCCAATTAGAACTTTGAAGATTAATTTTTTCATTGATTAATTGAGTAAATTGTAAAAAATTAATTGTTTTTATATTAATGCCAAACATTTTTTCAATTGGTGTTTGTAATTGGGCAATAATTATTTTTAATTCAGAAAAAATTATTGGAATTATTAAATAAACAGTGGTAGCAACAATTGTTATTAAAGCAATTAATAAAAATATCACAGCTAATATTCGTGGTATTCCTTTTTTTTCTAACCAATCAATAATTGGATCTAAACCTAATGATAATGTTATTGCAATTAATAAAGCAAGAATTTCAGAGCGCGCAAGATAAATTAATATTGCTGCTAATATAAATATTCCTATTCGAAAAAGACTTTTCCATTCAATATTAAAAGATAATTTTTCCATTATACTTTTAATATGCCATCAAAGTTTTGATTTATCAATGGTCCAAGTACTGCTAAATTTAATCGATCATTGGTAAAATATTTTTTAGCAACATTTTGAATATTTTGTTCTGTTACCATATTTATTTTTTGTATTAATTCATCTGGGTTCATTAATGGTAAGCCAACTGCATCTTGTAAGCCATAATATAAAGAAACTTCATCAGATGTTTCTAATGATAAAAGCAACTGGCCAATGGTATATTCTTTTGCTTTTTGTAATTCTGAACTTGGCACATTGGTTTTAAAACTATTACATTCATCCAAAATAATATTAATTGCATCATTTATTTTATTGCCATCTATTCCAGCTGATATTGTTAACAAACCATGATCAGTAAAAAAATCAGTTGATGATTTAATATAATAGGCAATACCTAATTGTGTTCTGATTTTTTGAAATAATCTTGAACCCATTCCTCCTCCTAACATATTAGCTAATAAATCAAGCGCATATTTATCATCATCAAAAATGTTTGTAGTTTTAAATCCTAAAACTAAATGAGTTTGATCAGATTTTTTATTTAATATTTTGTATTGTGGTTTATTTTGATTTTCAATTGTTTGCTGTTTAGGAATAGTTGGATTGGTATTTATGTTTTTAAAAAGATTTTGTATATCTTGAATAATGTTTTTATTTTCAAAACCTCCAGCAATAACAATTGTTGTTGTTTGGGCAGAATAATGAGCTTGACGGTAATTTAATATTTTTTCTTGATTAATTTTTAATACATTTTCTTTAGTACCAGCAATTGGCCATCCCGCTGGTTGATCACCATAAACAAGCGCTAAAAATAATTCTTGTACTTTGCTCATTGGAATATCTTCATACATATTTATTTCTTCAATAATTGGTCCTTTTTCCATTTCAATATCTTGAGGATTAAATAGCGAATTTAAATAAATATCAGCAAGAATATCAAGAATTTTATCTAAATTTTTATTTTGCGATTTTATAAAATAAGCAGTATATTCATGGCTTGTAAGTGCGTTATATTCTGATCCTAACTTTTCCAATTCAGTGGCAATTGCTAATTGATTTGGTCTTTTAGTTGTTCCTTTAAAACATAAATGTTCAAGAAAATGAGAAATTCCATTTATATTTTTTGTTTCATACAATGACCCGGCTTTAACAAAAACCATAGCAGTAGTAGTTGTGCTTTGTGGTTGGTTGATAATAATAATTTTTAATTTATTATCTAAAACTATTTGTTGAGCAATCATTGTTTCAATTATAAAGAGGCATAATAAAAAATCAAATTTCTTGCTAATCATTTCATTTTTTTATAATATTAAAATATGTTAAAAAATATTGATCATTTTAATTTACCAGCAATAGAAGAAAAAATTTTAAATTGGTGGGAAGAAAATAAAGTTTTTGAAAAAAGTTTAGAAAAAAATAAAAATCATAAAAAATTTGTTTTTTTTGAAGGACCGCCAACTGCTAATGGTAAGCCGGGAATTCATCATATTTTAGCGCGAAGTTTTAAAGATATTATTTTACGTTTTAAAACAATGTCAGGTTTTTATGTTCCTAGGAAAAGTGGGTGGGATACTCATGGTTTGCCAGTTGAATTAGAAGTAGAAAAAACATTAGGATTTAAAACAAAAAAGGACATTGAACAGTTTGGTATTGCTGAATTTAATAAATTATGTAAAGAATCAGTTTGGTCTTATAAAAAAGAATGGGAAAATATTACTAAAAGAATTGGATTTTGGTTAGATTTACAACATCCTTATATTACCTATACCAATCGATATATTGAAACATTATGGTGGATTATTAAAAAAATTTGGAACAAAAAATTATTTTATCAAGATTATAAGATTGTTCATTGGTGTCCGCGCTGTGGGACATCATTATCATCCCATGAAGTTGCTCAAGGTTATGATACTGTTACTGAAACATCAGTGTTTATTAAATTTAAATTATTAGCAAATCAAAAAATTGGTAATACAAAAATTAATGATCATACTTTTATTTTATCTTGGACAACTACTCCTTGGACTTTACCAGGCAATGTTGCTTTAGCAATAAATCCAAAAATAAAATATGTAAAAATTGAAGTTGGCAATGAATTTTATATTTTAGCAGAAAAAAGATTAGTAGTTATTAATCAAAATTATAAAATCATTCAAAAATATAATGGTAGTGATTTGATTGGATTAAGATATGAGCCATTGTTTTATGTTAAAAAATTAAAATCTAATAAAAGTTATAAGATATATCCTGCTGATTTTGTTTCAGTGGAAGATGGTACGGGCGTAGTACATACTGCTGTTATGTATGGTGAAGAAGACTTTCAGCTTGGTAAAAAAATTGGATTACCTCAATATCATACAGTAAATGAACAAGGTAAATTTATTGCTGAATTAAATGATTTAGCTGGACTTTATGTTAAAGATTTAGAAACAGAAAATAAAATTTTAAACATTTTGGTTGAAAAAAATTATTTATTAAAGAAAGAAGCTTATACCCATGAATATCCATTTTGCTGGCGCTGCAAAACACCGCTTTTATATTATGCAAAACAATCGTGGTTTGTTGGAATGTCAAAAGTTAAAGATAAATTAATTGCTAATAATAAAAAAATAAATTGGATCCCAGAATATATAAAAAATGGGCGATTTGGTGAATGGTTAAGAGATATTAAAGATTGGAATTTTTCACGGGCAAGATTTTGGGGCACACCATTACCAGTATGGCAATGTAAAAAATGTGGCAATCAAATTGTTATTGATAGCAGAAAAACATTAGCAGAACAAACAGGAAAGTCTACTAATCATTATTTTGTTTTGCGTCATGGTGAATCAGAAACTTTGTTGAAAAACATTGTAAATTGTAATCCAGCTGATAAAGATTTATATCCTTTAACTTTAAAAGGAATAAATCAAATTGAAAATATTGCAAAGAAATTGCAGGATAAAAAAATAGATTTAATTTTTTCCTCTGATTTTTTAAGAACCAAACAAACAGCAGAAATAATTGCTAAAAAATTAAACAAAAAAGTTATTTTTGATTCACGATTAAGAGAAATAAATGTTGGCGATTTTAATGGCGGCAATCCGGATAGTTACCATAAATATTTTGAAAATGAACAAGAAAAATTTTATAAAAATCCTCCTCATGGTGAAAATTTAAATGATCTTGCTAAAAGAGTTTATGAATTTTTAAATGATGTAGAAACAAAATATAAAAACAAAAAAATTCTTATTGTCAGCCACGAATATACAATTTGGATGATATTAACAGTTGCGTTTGGTTGGGATGAAGAAGAAGCATTGCTTCAAAAACATTCTTCAATCAATAAAAATAGTTTTATTCAACCAGCTCAATTAATTGAATTTGATTTTTATAATTTGCCTCGCAATCAATTTGGTATTTGTGATTTACATCGTCCTTTTATTGATGAAATAAAATTTAAATGTATAAAATGTAAAGGAATAATGGAAAGAATACCAGAACTTGCTGATGTTTGGTTTGATTCTGGTTCAATGCCTTTTGCTCAAAATCATTATCCATTTGATTTTAAAAAACAGGAGATATTAGATTTTCCAGCTGATTATATAAGTGAGGGCATTGATCAAACCCGCGGTTGGTTTTATACATTGTTAGCAGTATCCACATTATTAGATAAAGGTCCGGCGTATAAAAATGTTATTACTCTTGGATTGGTATTAGATAAAAATGGTCAAAAAATGTCTAAATCTAAAGGTAATATTGTTGATCCGTGGTCAATGATAAATAAATATGGAAGCGATGTTGTGCGTTGGTATTTTTATTCAGTTAATGCTCCGGCTGATGCAAAAAAATTTGATGAACAAGATTTAGTTAAAATTTTTAGACAATTTGTTTCAATTATTTATAACTCTTATGTTTTTTATTGGACTTATGTTGAACAATTTAGTAATAAAGATATTAGTAAAGAAAAATTAAATAATATATTAGATCGATGGCTTTTGGTTTTGTTTAATAAATTAGTTAAAGATGTTACTAATGACTTAAAAGAATATGATGTTTATTCAGCAACAAGAAAAATTTATGATTTTGTTGATAATTTATCACGGTGGTATATTAGAAGATCGCGACGAAGATTTCAAAAACCTATCTCCTCAGATGACTATGAACAAGCATCGGCAGTATTGGGCTATGTGTTATTAGAATTTAGTAAATTAATTGCTCCATTTATGCCATTTTTTGCTGAATCTTTATATCAAACTTTTGATCATAAAAAATCTTTATCGGTCCATTTAGAAAATTGGCCTAAAGTTAATAAATTATTTATTGATGATGATTTGTTATTTGCTATGAATTTAATTCAAAAAATTGCTTCTAATGTTTTAGCTAAACGATCAGAAGCTGGTATTAAACTTAGACAACCATTAGGCAATTTACAATTAAATGTTAATTTGTTTAAAGATATTAAATTAACAACTGAAGATTTTGATTCATTAATACAAATTTTATCTGAAGAAATTAATGTTAAAGATATTGATATTAAAAAAGATTTAGCTGAAGAATTTATATTAGATACCCGCATTACTCATGAGTTATTAGAAGAAGGAATATTTAGAGATTTAGTAAGAATAATTCAAGATTTTCGACAAGATAGTGGATTGCAATTTAAAGACAATATTGATTTGATGATTGAAGGATCCGAAGAAATACAACATATTATTAATAAGTTTGAAAAAAAATTAAAAAATGAAGTTAATGCAAAAAATATAGAATTAAAAAAAGGCGAAAAATTTACTGCGGAATTACAAACTAAAATAAATGACAGTGATCTTTGGATTGGATTAAGAAAAATTTAATCCAATTTTCTTTTTAACAAGTTGTAATTTTTTATTAGCAATTTTATTTGCTTTTTTTGATTGTTCTTTAATTAGTTTTTTAATTGATATTTGTTTTTTTAATAATAATTTTTTATTAGCTTGAAATGGTTGAAGAAATTTAATTAATTGATTAATTAAATCCTTTTTAAATTCTAAATAACTTTTATTACTAAATTTTTTTTCTATTTTTTTTATATCTAATCCGGTTATTTCATGATAAATTGCTATTAAATTGCTAATTGCCGCTTTGTTGGTTGGATCATATTTTATTTCATGGCCAGAATCAGTAACTGCCGATTTAATTTTAGTTTCGATAATATTAGGAGGATCATCAAGAAATAAACATCCATTTGGTGTAGATTTCGACATTTTTTTAAGTGGATTATTTAAATTCATAATTCTTGATCCCAAAGTTAAAAGTGGTTGTGGCTCAATAAATGTTTTTCCAAATTTACTATTAAATTTTCTTGCTAATGTTCGTGTTAATTCTAAATGTTGTAATTGATCATCACCAATTGTAACTAATTGAGCGTCATATAATAAAATATCAGCAGCCATTAAAACAGGATAAGTTAACAATCCTAAATTTATATTTTCTGGCTGATGCTCTGATTTTTCTTTAAATTGAGTCATTCGTTTTGCTTCGCCTAATGGAGTAAAACAATTTAATAGCCAAGCAAGTTCAGTATGGGCTGGCACTAGTGATTGTAAAAAAAATAATGTTTTTTTTGTGTCTAATCCAAGAGCAAGCATGTTTACAATGAGATCTAAAATCATATTTTGTTTTTCTTTAAAATCATATGTTTCAGTAATAGAATGATAATCAGCAACAAAAAAAATTGGCTGATAATTTTTATTATTTTGTATTGTTAAAAAAGTTTTAATTGCGCCAATATAATTGCCAATATGTAATTTTCCGCTAGGTTGAATTCCGGTAATTACAATTTGTTTCATGGTCATATTTTTATTGTACATTGATATAAAATGTTATTGAAGTTGATGTTGAGGCATTAGAATTTTGTAATATCATGTTTACTGAATAAATTCCAGATTGTGGCCAACTATGCGTTATAATTTTTGTTGTGGTAGATGTTTTGCCGCTTGTTTTAGTATTATCACCCCAATCAATATTATAATTTATATTGTTATTAATAGATAAACTAAAAGGTTGGTTTTTAAATACAATAAAATAATAACTTATATTTCCAGCACTATTGTTAACAGTTGTTGCAATATTAGTATTAGGAATATTAGTATTGGGAAGATTAGAAATATTTATATCTGATGATGAAGTTATTAAACTATTGCCAAAATTTGATATTATTTTTCCTAAATTTGATAATTCTTCATTGGTTTTTTGTTTTAATGTGTTAAAGGCGTTGCTGTATAAAGAATTAATTTTATTTTTTGTGCTAGAAGCAAAATGAGAAGTAGTTGTTTGTACAGCATTAATACCATTATTAATTATATTATCCCAATTAATTTTTACTGGTTTTGTTTGAGAAGGATGATTAAAAAATTTTGGCAAATAAATAGCAATAAGAATAATTACAGTAATAAGAATGGCAAATTTTAATAATTTTTTTATCATAGCGGTGGGTAGAGGATTCGAACCTCTAAGTCTCTTACGAGACTCCGCTTTTCGAGAGCGGTGCCTTACCATTCGGCGCAACCCACCATATTTTTATTATATCCTAAAAGTCCCCTTGGAAGGAATCGAACCCTCATCTTCTCCTTAGGACGGAGCTGCTCTATCCATTGAGCTACAAGGGGTTATTATTAAGATACTTTAAAACTCTTTTTTCAATTTTATTATTTATAATAAAACAAATGTTGTAATAATAAAATATTGGGCGAAACAAAACATTGGTAAAACAGATAAGATTATAAGATTAATTTTAGGTTTGATTTTGGGTTATTTTGCTTGGACTTTAACCGGAACAATTTCTATTGTGTTATATATTGTTGCTTTTATTTTATTGGTAACTGCTTTAATTGGTTTTTGTCCTTTGTATGTTTTGTTAAAAATAAATACCTATACTAAAAAAACATCAAGTGATAATATTCAACAAGAAAATAATCCATCTGGTACATTAAATAATTAAATATGAATAAATAGTGGGCGGTAGAAGGATCGAACTTCTGGCCTCGTCGATGTCAACGACGCGCTCTACCACTGAGCTAACCGCCCTTATTTTCATTGTAAATTAAATTGAATTAAATTCAAGATTTTGTATAATGTAATTATGAGTATAAATTTTCCTAATTTAACACATATTGATTCAGCGCTATTATTCTGGATTTTATTCTGGATTTTATTTTTGGTGGCTATATTTTTGAAAGGTTGGGCTTTATGGAAAGCAGGAAATTTAAAACATAAAGCTTGGTTTATTGTTTTGTTTTTGTTAAATACAATGGGCATATTAGATATTTTATATATATTTATTTTTAGTAAAAAGATACAAAATAAACAAAACAAACAAATTGAAAATCAAGGAATGAATCAAAATTTAGTTGATGAGAAATTAGAAAAAGAAAAACCAGATAATTAATAATTAAATTTAGTAATTATTTGGGCTCGTAGCTCAGTTGGCTAGAGCGCCTCGATGGCATCGAGGAGGTCAGGGGTTCAAATCCCCTCGGGTCCACCAGATTGAATTATTTTTTTGCTTGGCACTTCGCACCGACCGAGTTGGATAATTAAATATAGTGGTGTTTGTTGAAAAAAGCCCGAATTTTTTGGTATAATGACCACTTAAATTAATCAACCCGTCAACTTGAATATTTAGAAAAAATGATTTTATGAGACATTACTTAATCCCTCTGCAGTTAATAGTAGAGTTCGTACCAATGAGATCGAATTTGAAATCAAGTGGCGTTTGATTACTCGATGAAGCAGATTGTGGTGCAATTATATTGAGTCCAGCTAAACCAATCGCTTGTCCTGCGATTGTGCCTATAAATGTCATAGTCTTTATGGCTTTTTGCTGATTTGCGGTGAGAGAAATTGAGGTTGGGTTATTTAAAGCCGCGAAGAAAGAACTTTTTGCTTCTTGAGGGAGAAAACACGTTAAGTAGTAATCATGCCATTTATAATGTGAATCAGTAAATTTGATAGCGCACTGTTCATTAATCAGTTCTATTGCCAGTGGGATTTTTTTACCAGAAGTTGTTACGATATTTGTTGTTGCATAGCGGCATTGTTCAAGCGAATTATCAACACAAGCGAGGGCGTTTTCGCTGTCTACTGGGAAAGTTTTATGTTGTAGTATCGCTCTAGTGACTTCTAACATATCTATTGTTCCGCAGGTTATTGGATTGGTAGTCATTGGTAATGTATTTTCTGTGACCGGAGAAGGAGACGTTTGGTAAGAAGATGGTGTTTGCGTGGGTTGAGATTCTTCGTTTTGATTTAATTGATTTTGTCCCTTAGGGTTATAAATTATCACAGCAAATAAAGCCAGAACAACAAGCCCGATAGCAATAAATATTCCTTTGTTTGCTTTCATACTTACCATTATATCATATATCATTTATATAAATTATTGATATACCACAATGAAAAATATTTCCTCGTCAGCTTGCTATAAGGTAGTTTATTTGTTATCGAGGTTGAACCTTGATAATTTTGACCTCGATAATTTTGATAAGTCTAATTCATATATTCAATTTCTGTTTTTGTAAATAAAAAACATTTAACAATTACTGTAAAACTTAATTTGAAAAACCTAATTTTTTGTGGGAAAATAAAAGTAATGTGAAATGAAAATAATGAAACCGACTTCAAAATTTTAATGCGCGACATTCCAGTTTATGATTTATTAAAGTAAAACTATGACTAAAGAACAAAAATTTTATAAGACATTGGAAGAGTTATTCATAGGAGCAAAAATTGAAGGTGAAGGTGGATTTGTCAATTTAATGCGGATTAAATCAAAGTATTATTCTAAAATCCGCGAACTTTTAGAAAAAGATATTGAAAAAGCCTT
>JBMFLB010000001.1:42594-65219 GCA_049971465.1 Minisyncoccia bacterium | reverse complement strand
TGATGGGATTAGAAAGTCAAGGAATGTTATTAGCCGCTGAAAGCAATAATGGTCCAGTTATTTTAACCACTTTAGAAGATGTTGGGCCTGGTGTTAATATAAAATAAATGGTATACGAAAATAACAACGATCAAATAGTTTTTTTTGGTAAAACAAATTTTAGAGGAATAAAAAAATTATTTGGTATTAAAAAGAAAGATCGTCGTCAGCATATGTATGTTATTGGTAAAACCGGTACTGGTAAAACCGCATTATTACATAATTTAGTTGTTCAAGATATAGCTAATGGTGAGGGTTTATGTATTATTGATCCTCATGGTGAATTTGCAGAAGAAATTTTACAAAAAATTCCTGAAGAAAGAATGAATGATGTAATTTATTTTAATCCCGCTGATAATGAATATAATATTGGATTTAATGTTTTAGAATTACCTGATCCAAAATATAAACATTTAGTTGCATCAGGATTAATGGGAATTTTTACAAAAATTTGGGCTAATGTTTGGTCAGCAAGAATGGAATATATTTTAAACAATGCAATTTTAGCATTATTAGATACGCCTGGTTCTACTTTGTTAGGATTAAATAGAATTTTAGTTGATAAGGATTATCGTCAACAAATTGTTGCCAATATTAAAGATCCAGTAGTAAGATCATTTTGGTTAAATGAATATGAACAATGGAAAGATCAATTTAGAACTGAAGCAATTGCAGCAATTCAAAACAAAATTGGCCAGTTTTTATCTACATCATTAATTAGAAATATAGTAGGCCAATCAAAAAGCACAATAAATATTAACGAAATAATGGATGATGGAAAAATTTTAATTGTTAATGTTTCTAAAGGAAAAATTGGCGAAGATAATTCATCGCTATTGGGCGCAATGTTAGTGACTAAAATTCAATTAAGCGCAATGGAAAGAGTTAGAATACCAGAAAATCAAAGACGTGATTTTTATTTATATGTTGATGAATTTCAAAATTTTGCTACTGATTCGTTTGCAAGCATTTTATCAGAAGCAAGAAAATATCGATTAAATTTAATTATTGCTCACCAGTATATTGGTCAATTGGTAACTGATGTATCAACAAGAGTAAGAGATGCAATATTTGGTAATATTGGTACAATAGTTGTTTTTCGAGTTGGTGCTGATGATGCTCAATTTTTAGCTAATGAATTTTCTCCAGAGGTAAGTGTTGATGATTTTGTAAATTTACCTAATTATAATGTTTATATTAAATTAATGGTTGATGGGATTACGACACGACCATTTTCTGCAGAAACATTACCGCCATTTAAACTTACTAAATCGCAATCAGTTGCTGAACATATTATTGAATCATCGCGCCGTAATTATACTCGTCCCAACAAAGAAGTAGAAAAAGAAATAGAAGAATGGGGTCAATCATTTCATTCCCGTTTTTATGTAAGTTGTGTTAATTGTGGTAAAAAAATTTTAATTAATTTTGAACCAAGAAAAGGGCAAGTATTTTATTGCGATGATTGTTTAGAAAAAATTAAAAAAGGAGATTTAAAACGAATAGTATCCAGTGAACAGTTAAGACCCAATATTAGAAAACAATATTTTGTTGATTTATCAAAGTTAGGTATAGAATTTCCTGTACGTCATAATAAACTAGTAGCTAAACCCCATAAACAAACAATTATTGAAAATGAAAATATTACTACCCCGCAGGAAAGCGAAACAGAAGTAAAATTAGCTGATTTGCAAAAGCAATCTAGCGATAAATTAGCGCCTCAACATTTAGTTGAATCAGATGAAAATGATAAAAAAATTAAAATTGAAGAATTTAAAAATATATTAAAAGAATCTTTGCAAAAATTTGAAAAAGATTAATTTATTCGTTCTACATATTCACCAGTTTCAGTATTAATTTTTATAATATCACCTTCATTAATAAATAAAGGTGCATTAATTTTTGCTCCGGTTTCTAAAATAACTGTTTTTGATCCGCCTTGAGCTGTATCTCCTTTTATTGCTGGTGGCGCTTCGATTACTTTTAAATCAATTTTGATTGGTAATTCAATATTAATAATTTTTTCATTAAATTTTATTGCTTTTAATTCAATGTTTTCTTTTAAATAATTTTGTTTATTTTGAAGAATTTCAGCAGTAAGAAAAAATCTTTTTTTAGGATTATCTTTTTCACAAAACCAATATTGGCCACGGTTGTGATAAAGAAATTTAACTGGGATATGTTCTATTTCTGCTTCTTTAAATGAATCATTTTGATGGGCAGTAAAGTTTAATAATTTTCCAGTGATTAAATTTTTTATTTTTAATTGTGCTACTGGTTTGCGTTGCTGCATTCTTATAAAATTATATTCTAACACCTCATAAGGATCACCATCTTTTATAAAAATAGTTCCAACTTTTAATTCGTTATAACTAAGCATTATTATTTGTTATTAGATAATTGTTGATCAATAATTTGACTAAATTGTGAATAAGGTAAATCTTGGGCAATTACAACTTTATTGATAATAAATCCCGGAGTACCTTGGATGCCATTATTAAATGCTTCTTGTTTACTTGCATCCATAATATTTTGATATTTGGTTTTATTGTTTTTAACTTGATCAATAACTTTATTTACATCTATACCAGGAATAGTTTTAATTAAATTAATAATATCGTCTTCTGAGCCCCAACCGCTATTTTCACCATCTTGCTTGTCAAACATTGCTTGTCGCCAGGTAATAAACTTATCAGGATATAAATCCCAAATTGCATGTTCATAATAACCAGCAATTTGTGAATCTTTTCTTGGCGAATTAAAATCAAGAAATTGCAAATCTTTAAAAATAATTTTTACTTTGCCGCTATCAACATAATTAGTCATAATTTGTGGTAAAGTATTTAATTCAAAATCTTTACAAAATGGGCATTGGTAATCAAACCAATAAGCAATTGTTACTGGTGCATCTGGCTTACCAATTATTGGTGTACCATTTGTTTTTATTGTTTTAACATCAACATTATTTTGTTGATTATTAGGAGCGGTTGTTGGCATTGGGTTTTTATTAATGGCATAAATTATTGAAACCGCAATTAATAAACCAGCAACAATTATTGATATTGGCACTAACCAGTTATTTTGTGTTTTTTGTTCCATATTTTTTATTTATTAAGACCATATCACAATATTATTATATGAGATTTAAATTTGCAAGTTGATAAATTTAATTTAATTTTTTTATTGTTTGTTTGCTTATTTCTGTAATTTGCATCCAAATTATAGCCCAAATCCATATAAATATTACCAATGGCAATGAAATTTTATGTAAAAATATACCAGTTAAAGCAAAAAATGAAGCAAGTATTTGTGTTAAAGTTGTAGCAATAATAACTTGTTTAGATGGTAAATTTTTAAACCATTTCTTTTTAGTATGAGCTACATATATTAAGAGATGTCCGCCAATTGATAATTTTAGAAAAAATAATGTTTGAGTTATTGCTAATGGATATTTCAAAATATTATTAAAAAAGAAAAATAGTAAAAATGAATTTATTATTCCAATTATTCCAAATGTTAAGCTGTATATTATTCTTTCTTTAACATTAATGCTTGCTGGTTTATTAATATCATCAACTTTATTATAAGCAAGACTAATAATTGGTATATCATTTAATATTGCTAATAATAAAATTTGTAATGGCGTAATTGGATAATAGCGGAAAAGTATACCAAGTAAAGCAATAGAAATTATTAATCTAAAACTTTCTGATATTCGATAAACAGAATAAGTATAAAGACGATGAAAAATTTTTCTTGATTCAATAATTGCATTTTTAATAACCGCTAAACCATCAGATAATAAAACAATATCAGCTGAATTTTTTAAAACATCAACTGCATTATGAACAGCAATACCAACATCAGCGCTTTTTAATGCTAATAAATCATTTATTCCATCTCCAGTTACAGCAACAATATTATATTTTTGTGCAAATTGAACAATATTTTTTTTATCTGCGGGTAAAATTTCAGAAAAAGTTGCAATACTATTAAACCATTGAGGAGTTATTGTTGACCAATCAATTTTTTCTAAATCTTGTCTATTAAGTATTCGGCCAGGAATATTTAATGCACGAGTAATTCTTTGGGCAACAAAAAAATTATCGCCAGTTAATATTTTAATATTAATATCTTTATCCTGCATAAATTGAATTGTATTTTTTGCATCTTCTAATAATTGATCAGAAAGCAGCATTATACCAACAAGTTTCATATTTTTTTCTTCTGATCCGATTGCTACTGCTAATGGTCGATAGCCATTTAAAGCAAAATTTTTTATATCGTTTTCTAATTTTGTATTTAAATCAGTATTTAAATTGCATAGTGTTTTGATAACTTGAGGCGCGCCAATACTTATGGTAATTAATTGATTTTGATATTTTACAATTGAAGTTGATCTTTTTCGTGTTGAATCAAATAAAATAGTTTTAATAATTTGTGGTTTATTTTTTATATCAAATTCTTGTGTTTTTTGAATAATAGCATTTTCAATAGGATTTTTTGTATTTAAACTTGTACCCCAAAATCCATAGCGAATTACATCTTCTTCAGTAAAATAATTGTAAGGTATAATTTTTTCAACGGTTATTTTATTTTTAGTTAAAGTACCAGTTTTATCAGTTAATAAAAGATTAACATTAGCAAAATCTTCTAAACTTGATAGTCTTCTAATTATTGTATTTTGTTTTGATAATGATAAAACACCAATTGAAATTATTAAAGATAAAATTGTTGGTAAACTTACTGGTATGCCAGCAATAAATAAGCTAAGATCTAAAACCAATAATTCTTTTAGTTGATAATGATAAATTAAAAATATAAATGTTATTACAATAACTGTTATAATGCTGATAATTGATAATAATTTTGCAATTGATAAAATATCTTTTTCTAATAAACTTGTTTTTCTTTTTACTTCAATACTAATAACATTTTTATTAAAATAAGTGTTTTTGCCGGTTGCTAAAACTATTGCTTGAGCCATTCCTTGCACCACAAAAGATCCACTATAAACAATACTATTTATTTTTTTTGATTGTGGTAATGATTCTCCAGTTAATGCAGCAGTATTAATACTTAAATCATTAGTATAAATTATTTTAATATCAGCCGGAACAATATCGCCGCTATTTAAGGTTATTAAATCACCAGGTACAAGATATTTTGAATTTATAAAATAAGTTTTATTATTACGGGTTACTAAAATTTCAGTGGTTAATTTATTATTTAATTGTTGAATAATATTATCACTTTTATATTCATGCCAAATTTGTACTGCTAAATTTATAATTAATAAAATAGCAATAAAAATAGCATCATCAATATTTTTATTAAGTAATGATAAACCAATAGCAAGAACAAGCATTAAAAAAATAGGGGAATATAATGAATGAATAAATTTTATCAGCAGCGATTTTTTTTCTTGGGGTAATTCATTAAATCCAAAATGTTTTAATCTATTATTTGCTTCAGTTTCAGTTAACCCTTTGAATTTTTGATCCATAATATTATTATTTTAATATAATGAAAAAGCATAAAAAAGTATTAGTTGCAATGTCAGGAGGAGTAGATTCTTCTGTTGCTGCATTATTATTAAAAAAACAAGGTTATGACGTTATTGGTGTTTTTATGCATTCTTATAATATTGATGGCTGTGAAGAAAAAGATATGGAAGATGCTCGTCGGGTTGCGGGATATCTTAACATACCATTTTATGTTTTTAATTTTGAAAAAGAATATAAACAAAAAGTTGTAGATTATTTGATTAATGGTTATAAAAATGGTATTACACCTAATCCTGATGTGATGTGTAATAAAGAAATTAAATTTGGATTATTTTTAAATAAAGCTTTATCATTAGGCGCTGATTTTATTGCTACTGGTCATTATACAAATTTAACAACTTATTATGATAAAAAAAATAATAAAAAAATTTTTTATTTATCTATTGCTCGTGATTTAAATAAAGATCAAACTTATTTTTTATGGACATTAAATCAAAATCAATTGCAATATTGTTTATTCCCAATTGGAAAATATCTTAAAAGTGAAGTAAGAAAAATTGCTGCTCAATATAATTTACCTACAGCTTATAAAAAAGATTCACAAGGAATTTGTTTTTTGGGTAAAGTAAGTATCAAAGATTTTTTAAAAAATTATTTACCGCAAAAAAAAGGATTGGTTATTAATAGCTCTGGGCAAAAAATAGGTGAACATTATGGTGCTTGGTATTATACAATTGGTCAAAGACATATTGGTATTGCAAGTAAAACACCAGTTTATGTTGTTGATAAAGATATTACTAATAATTTATTGGTTGTTGCGGATGAAAATAGTGAATTGTTATATAAAAATGGTGTAGTTTTAGAAAATGTTAATTTTGTTAATGAAAATGATAAAAATAAATTGCCATTGAAAATTTTGACGCGGGTGAGATATAGACAAAAATTAATACCAGCAATATTAGAATTTAAAAATAATAATTATATAGTTACATTTGATATAAAACAAAAACATGTTGCTCCGGGACAAGCTTGTGTATTTTACCAAAATAATAATTTATTAGGTGGTGGTTTTATCAAAAATTCTTTTTAGTTTGTTATAATAACAAAAAGTGGCAATATATAATATATTTTTTGTTGCATCTTTGTATTTTTTAAGCGGCGTATTGTTAGCTGAATTAAATTTAAATTTTGTGCCATTGGTTTTTTTATCTTTGGCTTTATTAATTATTACAACTGGCTTTTTTTTGGTGAATAAGAAAAAAGTATTATTATATTTTGGTTTTTTAGTTGTTTTTTTGTTATTTGGTTTTATTTATTTTAAATACACTAATTTTGTATTTTGGAAAAATATTAATATAAATTTTGATGATAAAATAAATTTTAGCGGTAAAGTTATTGATGACCCAATTTATTTTTTAAATTATCAGCAGCTAAAAATAAATTTAAATCCTCCTTATCGTGGCAAGGTTTTAGTTAATTTACCATTATATCCTCATTATAATTATGGTGATGTTATTCAATTTAATGGCATAATAAAATTACCACAAAATAATAATTATAAAAATTATTTAGCAAAGGATGGAATAGTTGGCATAACTAATTATCCGCAAACTATTTTAATTAAAAATAATCCTAATTTATTTTTTAAAATTTTATTTGATATAAAACATAAAATTTTAGATGTATTTAAAAAAAATTTGCCGGTAAAAGAATCATCATTATTGTCAGGATTAGTATTGGGTGATCGTAGTGAATTTAGTAATGATTTTAAAAATGATATGGCTAACAGTGGGACAAGCCATATTGCTGCTTTATCTGGTTATAATATTTCTTTAGTTTCTTTATTTGTTTTATCATTTTTTTCATTAATTGCATCGCAACAATTTTCATTTTTAGCAACAATATTTTTTATTATTATTTTTGTTTTATTAACAGGAGCTGAGGCATCAGTGGTTAGAGCTGGCATAATGGGAATTATTTTATTATTAATTTATAGAATAGGTAGGCCATATTCAATGCGAAATATTATCGTATTTACTGCTGTAGTGATGGTGATTATAAATCCCAAGGTTTTAATTTTTGATATTGGTTTTATTTTGTCATTTTTATCGTTAATTGGAATAATATATTTACGTCCAGCATTAGCGCAAATTTTAAATATTAAAAGCAATGGATTTTTAAATTGGAAAGAAAATATGTTAGCAACAGTTTCGGCTCAATTAATGGTCATACCAGTTTTAATTAATTCATTTAATAATTTTTCTCCAACCACATTTTTTGCAAATGTGATTATTTTAGAAACAGTGCCAGTTGCAATGGGTTTAGGATTTTTAATTGCTTTTATGTCTTTTGTTTCTGTTTATTTGAGTATGATTTTTTCTTGGCTTGTTTGGGTTGTAGTAAAATTTGAAATTATTGTTATTCATTTTTTTGCTCAATTGCCTATACATTTATCATTACATTTATCTTATTTTTTAATGATTATTTATTATTTAATAATAATTTTGTTTATATTAATTGTTAATCGTAAGCATCAACTTAATTTAGTTAAAAATTTAAATAAATGAATTTTTATTTAAAATATTTTTGGGCCAAATTTAAAAATAGAATAATTATATTAATTATAGCTTTATTTATTCTTGATATTGTTATTTATTATCATATTTTTTATATTAATTATTTTAATCATTTAAATATTTTCTTTTTAAATGTTGGTCAAGGTGATAGTGAATTAATTATTTTGCCTGGCTATAAAAAAATTTTAATTGATGGTGGTCCTGATAATACTGTTTTAATGGAATTAGAAAAAATATTGCCGCCATTGGATCGTTACATTGATGTTGTTATTTTAACTCATCCTCAATTAGATCATTTTGGGGGTTTAATTGAAGTTGTTAATAGATATAAAATAGGAGCATTTATTTATAATGGTCAAAATCGTGATATGATTGCTTACAAGTACTTAATAAATTTGCTAGAAAAAAATAAAATACAAAAAATAAATATTATGGCAGGAGATAAAATAATATATCAAAATAATTTGTTTAATGTTTTATCACCAAGCAAAGATTTTTTATTTAATTCTGATTTAAATTATGGCGCAATTGTTTTATTGTTAAACTCTGATAATATTCAAACTTTATTTACTTCTGATATTAATAGTGATATTGAAAGTAAAATTAAAAATTTGATTGGCTCAATTGATATTTTAAAAGTTGCGCATCATGGATCAAAATATTCATCTTCTTTAGAATTTTTACAAACAACTCATCCTAAAATTAGCGTGATCGAAGTTGGAAAAAATTCTTATGGCCATCCGTCAAATAAAGTGATAGATAATTTACAAGAATTAGGTTCAAAAGTTTTTCGCACCGATTTTGATGGTACAATAAAAATTACGGCAAATAATTTAAACAAATTAATTATTAACAAAATAAAATAGCATTGGATTTTTTAAATAAATTTAGTTACAATTATTTTAATGTCAAGAATTTATACTAAAGATATTAAAAATTTTGATGGACAAGAAATAAGTTTAATTGGATGGGTTGATAGCAGGCGCGATCATGGCAAACTTATTTTTATTGATTTAAGAGATAAAAATGGTTATGCCCAAATAGTTTTTACTCCTAATAATAAGGAATTACATTCATTAGCTGAAAAATTAAGACCGGAGTGGGTGATTAAAATACAAGGAAGGGTTAGCAAAAGGCCAGCGGGAATGGAAAATTATAATTTAGAGTCAGGTGATTATGAAATTCAAGCAACAAATTTAGAAATTTTATCAGAAGCAAAAACCCCGCCTTTTGATTTACAGGGAAGTGGAATGGAAATTAATGAAGAAATAAGAATGAAGTATCGCTATTTAGATTTACGGCGTCCAAGATTAAAAAATAATCTTATAATGCGGGCAAAAATTAATAAATTTATTCGTGACTTTTTAACAGCAAAAGGTTTTTTAGAAATTGAAACTCCTTATATTGGCAAATCAACACCAGAAGGAGCGCGTGATTATTTAATTCCAAGTAGAATTTATCCGGGTAAATTTTATGCCTTACCCCAATCTCCGCAGCAATATAAACAATTATTAATGGTTGCTGGCGTTGAAAAATATTTTCAAATTGTTAGATGTTTTCGTGATGAAGATACACGTGGTGATCGTCAACCAGAATTTACTCAACTTGATATTGAAATTAGTTTTGTGTCGCAGGATGATGTGTTAAATTTAATTGAAGAGCTTTATATTTCTTTAATAAAAGATTTGTATCCTAATAAAAAAATAAAATTGCAGCCATTTCCAAGATTAGAATATCAGGAAGTAATAGCAAAATATAATTCTGATAAACCAGATTTAAGGACTAATAAAAATGATAATGATGAATTGGCTTTTGCTTTTATTGTAAATTTTCCAATGTTTGAGTGGAAGGAAAATGAAAAACGATGGGATACGGTGCATCATCCTTTTACTAAACCAAATGTTAAAAGTGTTCAAGAGTTTTGGGAATTATTTCAAAAAAATCCAGCTCAAATATTTGCATTACAATATGATTTAGTATTAAATGGTTATGAAATTGCTGGTGGTAGTATTAGAACAACTGATCCTAAATTATTAGCAGCAGTATTTGAAGCAATGGGTAATAAACCAGAAGATATTGAAAAAAAATTTGGTCATTTATTAGAAGCTTTTTCTTATGGCGTTCCTCCTCATGGTGGTATTGCATCAGGTTTAGATCGTTTTATTGCTATTTTACAAAATGAACCAAATATTCGTGAAGTTATTGCTTTTCCTAAAACAGGAGATGGTAAAGATTTAATGATGGATGCTCCATCAGAAATAAGTCAAGAGCAATTAAATGAATTAAATATTAAAATAAATAAAGTCAATAATAACTAATATTTATTATGTTAACAAAAGAAAAGACCTTAGTTTTAATAAAACCTGATGGGGTTCAGCGTAAGATTGTTGGTGAAATAATTTCTCGTTTTGAACGAGTTGGTTTAGAAATTATTGGGTTAAAAATGGTTAAAGTTAATGAAGAATTAGCATTTAAACATTATGGTTATAATGAAGAATGGTTTGAAAAAGTTGGTAAAAAAGTAAAAGAATTTTATGAACAAGTTGGTTTTGATCCAGGTGAAGAATTTAATAAACTTTCTTTAAAAGAAATAGGCAAATTAGTTCAAAAATGGAATGTTGATTTTTTAACTGAAGGTAAAGTAATTGCAATGGTATTAAAAGGTTATCATGCGGTTGAAATTGTAAGAAAAATGGTTGGTGATACTTATCCTCATCGTGCTGCTCCTGGCACAATTAGAGGTGATTATGCTTTAGAATCACCATTAGTTGCTAATGTTTCTAAAAGATCAGTTAGAAATATTATTCATGCGTCTGGATCAGTAGAAGAAGCAAATTTAGAAATTCAATTGTGGTTTAAAAATAATGAGATTTTTAGTGAATAATTTATCCACAGGTTTAATTTGTAAAATAAGGTATAATAATAATGATCCCGCTTGAAAGATTCCTAGACTAATAAATATTAAAGGGATCTCGCAGTATAATCAGCGATTGAGAATTTTTAAAAAATTTTCATAAGCTGATTATAAAGAGAACCCACCTGGCATTTCGCTGGGATTAATCTCTAAAGCGGGATTTTTTTAATTTTTTTATGTATTATATTATTTTGTTTGTTCTTTATTTATTTGTTGGTATATCTTTTTTTATTTTTTTGATTTTGTTGGTTGATATATTTTTATCTGTTTTAAGATTTGTTCCTTTTGTGCCATCAAAAAAAGAAAAAATTCCAATAATTTTAAAATTAGCAGATCCTAAACCTGGAGAAAAAATGGTTGATCTTGGTTCAGGCGATGGACGGTTAGTTATTGCTTTTGCTGAACAAGGGATTGAATCTCATGGTTATGAAATAAATTTATTTCTTGTTTTATATAGTCGGTGGCAAATATATAGAAAACATTTACAAGATAAAGCTTTTATTCATTGGAATAATTTTAATAAATGTAATTTTAAAGACTATGATATTTTTGTAATTTATTTATTTCCTGAAATTTTAGAAAAATTTGAAGATAGGTTTATCAACGAAACAAAACCATCAGTTAAAATTATTAGCAATACTTTTCAATTTCAAAAATTAAAATATGCTTTGACACAGGATTCCATTTATCTTTATACTAAACAGTAATGGTTAATAGTATTTTGAATGTTATTAGTTTTTTAGTTTTTATTAGCCAAATAGTTATTGTGGTAATTCTTTTTGCACAAAAATTATATTGGCATAAAATAAATAATCTTTTAAATAAATATCATTTATTATTTAGTATTTTAGTTTCTTTTTTTGCATTAAGTGGCAGTTTATTTTTTTCTTATATTTTAAAATTTCAAGCTTGTGATTTGTGTATTATCCAAAGAATATTAATGATTCTTATATTTATTTTGTTGTTGTTTTTTTCTTTAATGCCTAAAAAAATTATTTATTTATTGCTGTGTCTATTAATAGTTTTGGGGATATTATTATCTTTATATCAATATATTTTACAAATATTTCATATTGATAGCTCTAATTTTTGCAATATTTCATCTTTAAATAATAATTCTTGTACAAAAATAGATTTTATAAAATTTGGTTATATTACAATTCCTTATATGTCTTTTGTTGGCTTTTTATTAATTGGTATATTATTAATTAAATATAATTAATAATATTGAATTTTTTATATTTTTTATTTTTTAATATTTTATTTTTTTTATATTTTTATTTTTTAATATTTTATTTTTTAATATTTTATTTATATTTTGTATTTTTCTCATTTAAAACGCTATAGCACTTTAAATGGAAAAATTATAATAATATAATATAAATAATATAAATAATATAAATTAAATACATGATTTAGATATATAATTTAAATCATATAAGTTTTTGTTTGTTGAAGAAATATATTTATAAAATTGACTTTTTGTTTATTTTAATTTAGTATTTAAATATTATGGCTCAAGGAAAATTTACTGAAAATGTATTTCGTTTAAAATGTTCTAAATGTGGCAGTGTTAATTATTTTACTCATAAAAACAAAAAAACAGTTGATCGAAAATTAGAATTAAAAAAATATTGTTCTCATTGCCGCGCTCATACTATTCATAAAGAATCCAAAAAATAATCTTAAAACAAAAATTTAACTTTTAGCATTCATTATATCAATATCTTGTTGGAATTGATTTGCTCTTTGTACAATAGAATCGCCATATACCAAGCGGTAAGTATACCAGCGATTACCAGCATAATACATTGCGGCAGCACAACGTTCTAATAATATTTGTTGTTGTGATGGTATTAATGTTGCATAATTTTTACAAGCATTTGAATTCATTGCATCTTTAATATATAAAGCAGTTGCAACAAAAGCATCAGAATTATTCCAAGGATTTGGTATAGAATTACCAGTAACTGCTTTAATATCATTACTATATAATTGCCAAGTTGATGGTAAAAATTGAGCTGGACCCATTGCACCGCCATAAGTTCCGTCGCTATTAGGGCAGGAAACATAAGCAAGTTGTGAATTAGGATCAATATTTAATTGTTGCAAAAGATTTAAGAAAATTGGTATTTCTTTTGGATTCATAGCAGTTGTTCCACCTGACATTATTTGGTTATATTTGCATTTTCCAACATTTTTACCCAAAGCTGATTCGCGATCTAATATTGCTAAAATTAATGCCGTTCTGATATTGGTTGCTTGAGAAGCAAGTTTAGCGTAATTATATGCTTGTTCAAAAGTTAATTCGCCACCACCAAGCAATTGAAAAATTCTTTGTCTAATTTGAGCTGCTGTTTCTCTAGTGGTTTTTAATAGTTTTTGATAATTACTTTCTTTTCCCTTTGTTTCTTGTAAAAGTGTATTTTTTTGTTGTTGAATTAATGCTATTTGATTTTTTTGATTAAGTTGATATTCTTTTAAATTTTGAATATCTTGTTTTTGTAACATTAATTCTTGTTTATCTTGTATCAATTGTGTTCTTAAATTCATAATATCATTTAAATTATTTTGAATGTTTTGCTGTACTAACATAATATTGCTAATGTTATTAAAAAAATCATTAATGCTATTATTAGCAAGCAAAATTTCTAAAGTACTAGCATCATCATTATAAAAAATTTCTCGTAATGCTTGGGTAAGTGCCTGTTTTCTTTGATTAATTTTATTTTCCGTTGAATTAATTTGAGTTTGAGTATCACTAATACTGCTATCTAATTGTTGTAAATTTAAATTAATTGCTTTTATTTTTAAATTTAATTCATTTATTCGAGCATTTAATTTTGCTATTTCATTTTTTAATGTGTTACCTTGTTTTTGATATTGTTGAATTGTATTTTCGTATTGATTGATTTGATCTTCTAATTGTTTAAGTTGCGTTTCTAATTGTTGCCTTATTGATTGGGCATTATTTTCAAAGGTAGGAGTGACAGTAGAAATAGTTGATGAGCTAGATTCAGCAGCGACAAAAAAATTATGATTAATTGATTCTAAAAAAAATAAAAAAATTGGCAGTAAAATAATTAAAAGAAATATTTTTATAACACGATGATTTGAAAAAACATGAATAGATGAAGATGGTTTAAATTTTAAATTTAATATAAACTTACTATCGGGTATAATATCAGTTATTATTTTGATGTGTTGGTTGTTTGTCATTGGTAGTTAAATTAGGTTCAGATTCAACAGTGGTTGGCTCGGCGGCTGGTTTTTGTTCTAATTCTATATTTGATCCAGAGTGTTTTACAATTGCTAAAATAGTAGAATGAGGTACAAAAATTTTAATTGTCGATGGTAAATTAATATCAGAAATATTAATATTTTGGTTTTCTTCTTGTAAATTGCTTAAATCAACTTTAATTGATTCAGGAATATTCTCTGGTAATGATTCAATTTCTAATTCATTTAATGTTTTAATAATTATATTACCCTTTTTAATTGCTGGAGCTTCACCAACAAATTCTATTGGTACTTTTACTTTAATTGGTTTATCGGTTTGTATTTGTAAAAAGTCAATGGAAAGAATTTCATTGGTGAGTGGATTAATTTGAATATTATGAATTAATGCTTGTATATTTTGACCATCACCAGTTATTAAATTAATTATTTTATTTTCTTTATTATTGTTCCAAATTTTTATCCAATCTTTTTTATCAATAGTTAAATGTTTGTTGATTATATTATTACCATACAATTCACATGGTATTTTATTTTGTTGTCTTAGTTTAGCAACCTTTTTTTTAAAAATTGTACGATTGGTTACAGGTAATGTATCCATAATTATTTAGTTTTTGTTTGTGTTTTTTTACTAGATTTTTTGGTTTTTGCGGTTTTTGTTTTGGTTGTTGCTTTTTGTTTTCTTAGATTAAATTTTTCGACTCTACCAGCAACATCAATTAATTCATTAGAACCGGTATAAAAAGGATGGCAATTGCTGCATATTTCAACCTTTATTTCTGGTACTGTTGCTCCAATAGTGAAACTATTTCCACAAGCACAAATAACTTTGGCATTGGGATAGTATTTAGGATGAATATTTTGTTTCATATATAATAGTATATATTATTTTTTTTATAATGCAAATTAAAAATGATTATTGACAAATTTTGTATGATATTTATTATATAAATAGATATTTAACAAAAAAATGTGCGAAAAATAAATTCGAATTATTTCACAGTTGCCCTTTTTTTATTGAGGATTTGATCCTGGTCCAGGATGAACGCTGGCGGCGTGGATAAGGCATACAAGTCGAGCGCCCAGCACCACTTTTTGGATCTTAAGGAAAAGATGATAAGATAGAAACAATGTGGTTTCTTTATATTATTCAACATAGATTTACTAAACAGATTTATATAGGAATTACTAATAGTATAAAGCGAAGATTGATTGGGCATAATCAAGGAAAGAGTTGGAGTACAAGAAGAAAAAACGGAAGATGGATTTTAGTTTATAGTGAAATTTACAGAAATAAGAAAGATGCGGAATTAAGAGAAAAGAGATTAAAACAATATGGTCGCGCCAAACAAGAATTATTAAAAAGAATTAAAAATTCACTTCTTTAGATCCAAAAAGTGGTGCTGGGAGCGGCAAACGAGGCAGTAATACCTTGGTACGTACCCTAAAGTAGAGCATAGCTCTGAGAAATCAGAGGTAATTCTCTATGTGGTCTTGATGTTAAATCAAGATTAAAGTCGCAAGACGCTTTAGGAGCGGCCTAGGTCCTATCAGCTAGTTGGTAAGGTAATGGCTTACCAAGGCTATGACGGGTAGGGGGGGTGAGAGCCTGTTCCCCGCCGATGGGACTGAGACACGGCCCATACACCTATGGGTGGCAGTAGCCGAGAATATTCGACAATGGGCGAAAGCCTGATCGAGCGACGCCGCGTGCAGGATGAAGGCCTTCGGGTTGTAAACTGCGGTAGTTAGCTAACAAGTATATCCTTTTGGGATATATTGAGTGGCTAATGGAAAGAGGTTGGTAACTACGTGCCAGCACCCGCGGTAATACGTAGACCTCAAGCGTTATCCGGATTTATTGGGCGTAAAGGGCGCGTAGGGGGTTTAATGCGTCTATTGTAAAATCTTATTGCTTAACAATAAGTCCGCAATAGAAACGATTAGACTAGAGAGTACCAGAGGCAGATGGAACGCACGGTGTAGGGGTGAAATCCGTTGATATCGTGCGGAACACCAAAGGCGAAGGCAATCTGCTGGGGTATTTCTGACCCTGAGGCGCGAAAGCGTGGGGAGCAAAAAGGATTAGATACCCTTGTAGTCCACGCCCTAAACGATGTCGACTTGCTGTTTCGAGTATCGACCCTCGGAGTGGCGTAGCTAACGCGTTAAGTCGACCGCCTGGGAAGTACGGCCGCAAGGCTAAAACTCAAAGGAATAGACGGGGACTCGCACAAGCGGTGGAACATGAGGTTTAATTCGAGGGTAAACGAGTAACCTTACCAGGTCTTGACAGTATGATGAAAGCTGTCTGAAAAGATAGCCCTCTTTTTGTAAAAAGAAGACATCATACCAGGTGCTGCATGGTCGCCGTCAGCATGTGGCGTGAGCTGCTCCCTTAAATGGGGTAACATGCGCAACCCTTGTCCTAAGTTTTATGTGTCTTAGGAGACTGCCTTGGTATACAAGGAGGAAGGTGGGGATGACGTCAGATCAGCATGGCCTTTTGATGACCTGGGCTACACTCATGTTACAATGGCTGATACAAAGAGTTGCCAAACCGTAAGGTGGAGCTAATCTCTAAAAATCAGCCTCAGTTCAGATTGAGGTCTGCAACTCGACCTCATGAAGCCGGAATCGCTAGTAATCGCGGATCAGCATGCCGCGGTGAATACGTTCTCGAGTCCTGTACTCACCGCCCGTCACTGCAAGGGAGCCGGGAGTACCTGAAACTCTGTTAACAGAGCTAAGGTAAACTCGGTGACATGGCAGAAGTCGTAACAAGGCACGGGTAGCGGAAGCTGCTCGTGGATCAATTAAATTTTTTATAAAGGGCAACTGCGAAATAATTTGAATTATGGAAAATACAAAAGAAAATATAAAAAAAATTTTATTAGTTGAAGACGAACCAATTTTAGGTATTACTTTAAAACAAAGATTAGAAAGAGAGGGTTTAGAAGTAATATACGCTAAAGATGGCGATGAAGCATTAAATATATTAAAAAGTAATACTAAACCAGATTTGATGTTATTAGATATAATTTTGCCAAAATTATCAGGTTTTGAATTAATGGAAATTATACGCAATGATATAAATTTATCTCAAATTCCTATTTTTGTAATTTCTAATTTAGGACAGGATAATGATATAAATAGAGGTAAAAAATTAGGAGCAATTGATTATTTTATAAAAGCTCATACTTCAATTGAAGATTTAGTAAATACAATTAAAAATTTTTTAACTAAATAAAGATTATCCACAATAAGAAATATATATTTATTAAGATAGATATGTTATAATATAAAAAGGGTCGATTTTTAAAATGTTATTTATATATGAAAACTGGTTTTACATTAATTGAATTGTTAATAGTTATTGCTATTTTAGCAATATTAGCAACAGCAGTTTTATTAGTTTTAAATCCTGCAGAATTATTAAGACAAGCTCGTGATTCGACCAAAATTTCAGATTTAGCAGCATTAAATAGTGCAATTTCTCTGTTTATTGCTGATACTAGTGGAGGCTCATGGCCAGGAGCAAAATGTAATTTTACTTTTAATAGTGGAGCAGGTGCTCCATGGAATGGTACCTGTCCTAGTGGTAGTACTGCAGCAGTAAATACTAGTACATTAACAAATGGAAATGGTTGGGTGCCATTAAATTTTTCAAGTATTTCTAGTGGATCACCTTTATCTAAACTTCCTATAGATCCAGTTAATAATACATGTACCTATAATGGTGGCACTAGTGCTACTTGTCAATATGGTTTTTTTGCTTCATCAACTACTGGAGTATATGAAATAGATGCTGTATTAGAAAGTGTAAAATATTATGGTACGATGCAAAATGATGGTGGAAATAATTCAAATTTATATGAAGTTGGGAACAATTTAAGTACTTATTAATTTGATTTAATAATGCCAATTGGTTTTTTTTATTTATTGGTTTTTTTTATTATTCAAGTTATTTTATTTAAATTAAATAAAAGGCAATATCTAAAATATTGTTTTTTATTTAGTTTTATTTTTTATTTATTTTTATTTTTATATTTATCACTAGCGCAATATAATATTTGGCTAAATGATTCTTTTGCTAAATATTTATTACCACCTTATCAATCAATTAAGTTTTTTTTAACTTATACTTTTTTTCATTTTGCCTATAATTATATTATTTCATTTGGATTTGCATTATTAATTTTAGGAATAAGTATTTTTTTAAATCAAAAATATCAAAATTTATTTTTTCAAATTGAAGAACCATACATTTTTGCAACAATTTTATTTGTTTTAAGTTTAAAATATATGGTTGTTTATTTATTTAGCATTTTTATTATTGCAACTATTATTAATATATTTTTAAAAAATAAAAGTGAACGTTTATCTTTATATTGGTTATGGATACCAAGCGCTTTATTTATATTGCTATTAGAGCATTTTCATTTTTTTGGTATAATTAATTTATAATGATTCAATTACCTAATAGTCAATTAAAGCAAATTTTATTAAAAGCTAATATTATTGATGGTAGTACTTTTGATGCTTTAGCCGAAGAAGCAAAACGAAAACAACAAAATATTGTTGATTTATTAATTTCAGAAGGTTTGATTAATACTGATTATTTTTTAAATTTAATTAGTCAAGAATTAGGTGTAAAAAGAGTGAAACTTTCTGCAGAAATAATTGATGAAAAAGCTTTACACTTAATTACTGAAGAAATTGCAAGAAAATTTAAAGCAATTCCATTTAAAATAGAACCTGATGGTTCTTTAGATGTTGCAATGGAAAATCCATTAAATTTGGAAATTGTTGATTTTTTAAATTTAAAATTAGGTTTAAAAATAAATCCATTTTTAGCTGGCGATGATGATTTAAATCGAGGATTTATTTTATATGAAAGCAAACAAACAAAAGATTTTAAAACTTTAATCGAAGAAAGTATTCAAAATTCTTTAAAAACTCATGCTAAAACAATTGAAGAAGCAGCAGCAGCATTGCCAATGGTTGCAATGATTGATAATCTAATGTCTTATGCTGTTGCTTCGCGTGCTTCTGATGTCCATATAGAAATTTTGCAAGATGTTTTATTAGTAAGATTTAGAATTGATGGGATTTTAAGAGAAATAGTAAGAATGCCCAAAGAAATTCATCCTGCTTTGGTGGCAAGAATTAAAATTTTATCTAATTTAAGAGTTGATGAACATAGCAAGCCGCAAGATGGACGTTTTAGACAACAAGTTGGTGATAGTATGATTGACGTACGTGTTTCAGTAATTCCAACTTTTTATGGTGAAAAAATAGAAATGCGTGTTTTGCCTGCCTCACAAAAACCATTATCTTTTGAACAATTAGGAATGTTAGATGATACAATAAAATTAGTTGAAAAAGCAATTAGTAAAACTTATGGGATGGTATTAGTTTGTGGTCCTACTGGTTCTGGTAAAACAACAACTTTATATTCAATAATGAATCTTTTAAATCGTCCAGAAGTAAATATTATTTCAATTGAAGATCCAATTGAATATGAAATGCGTTATGTAAATCAAATTCAAGTAAATCCAGCCGCAGGCATTACTTTTGCTTCTGGATTAAGATCTATTTTAAGACAGGATCCAAATATTATTATGGTTGGTGAAATCCGTGATGCTGAAACAGCAAATATTGCAGTACAAGCAGCATTAACTGGTCATTTAGTATTATCAAGTTTACATACCAATGATGCATTAACTGCAATTCCCCGTTTAATTGATATGGGGATACCACCGTTTTTAGTTTCAGCAGTTTTAAATTCTGTTATTGCTCAAAGATTAGCAAGAAGAATTCATTTGGGTTGTATTGAATCTTATGAGCCATCAGAAGAAATTTACACAGCAATTAGTAATGAATTATCAAAAAATAATATTAATGCTAAAACAGTTAAATTGCCTAAATTAATGTATCGTGGCCGTGGATGCGAATTAGATAATTTTACTGGTTATTATGATCGAATTGGAATTTATGAAATTTTAGATATTACGGAAGAAGTACGTAAATTGATTATTGATCCAAATTTTGATATTGATAAATTAAGACAAATTGTTCAACAACAAGGTATGATTTCAATGTTTTTAGATGGTTTAAGAAAAGTTGAAAAAGGATTAACAACAATTGAAGAAGTGTTTAGAGTTATAAGAGAATAAAAAATATGCAATACAAATATATCGCAACTGAATCAAATGGAAGAGTTATTGAAGAAGAAGTTGAAGCGCAAAATTTATCAGAAGTTTTAAATTTACTTACTCAAAAAGGTTTAAAACCGGTTAGTATTAAACCAGTAGTTTTACACAAAGAAAAAAATATATTTTTAAAAGGAAAAATAGATATTGTTGATCAAATATTTATATCTAAATATCTTGGTTTGATGTTAAAATTAGGAACCGGTTTATTATCAGCAATAAATATTTTAATTGAAGATTTTGATAAACCAGCAGTTAAAAGTTTTTTGGTTGAGGTTCGGGCGAGCGTTGAAAGAGGCTCACCGTTTTATTTAGTTTTTTCCAGACATCCAAAAATTTTTAGTCAAGTTTATATTAATTTAATTAAATCAGGAGAAGTTTCAGGAAATTTAGAAAAAGTTTTTGATGATTTGACTAATTTATTAACAAGACAAAAAGATTTACATGATCAAATAAAAAGTGCATTAATTTATCCAATTATTTTACTTATTGGATCAATATCAGTATTTTTCTTTTTAATTACTTTTGCTTTACCAAAAATTGCAAAAGTGTTTACTGATTCTGGGGTTAAAATTCCAGGATTTTCTAAATTTGTATTTGCTTTTGGTTTATTTATGGGTCAATATTTTTGGTATTTATTAATTTTTATTATTATTGCAATAATTGTTTTTATCTTTTTTTATAAAAATTCATTGGGTTTTAAAAAATTTTTATATGATATAGGTAAATCATTACCAGTTATAAAAGATTTAATTAAGAAAACAAATTTACAAAGATTTTCATCAACTTTGGCATCGTTAATTAAATCAGGTTTACCAATTACTGACGCATTAGATATTACTGCTGCTACTGTTACTGATTATGAATTAAAAGAAGCATTAGCAAGAATTAGTAAAGAGGGATTAGCAAAAGGTTTAACTTTGGGCGATGCTTTTAAGCGGGAAATATATTTTCCTCGTACGCTTGTTAATCTTATTGCAATTTCAGAAAAAGCTGGACATATTGAAAATGTATTAGATACCTTATCTGATTTTTATACTAAAGAAATTGATGCTACTTTAAAAAATTTAGTTTCATTTTTGGAACCAGTTTTATTATTAATGATTGGCGCAGTAATTGCTTTTATTGCTTTATCAATATTAATTCCAATTTATCAATTGAGCACATCATTTAGCACTTAATGAAAATACAAAAAATATTTAAAAAAAAACAAGGATTTTCTTTAATTGAGTTGTTAGTAACAATTGCATTGATTGTTGGTCTTGGTACTGTATCAGTTTTATATTTGGGTCGGTTTAAAGGTAGCAGTCAGTTAAATGGCGCATTAAGTGAATTAAGCAGTGCAATTAGAAATACTCAAATGCGTTCATTGCATTCCCAAAATGGTAAACAATGGGGGATTAGATTTTATAATTCAACATCAAGCGTAGGGTATTATGAAATTTTTAGTGGATCAACTTATTCTACTTCTAGTGTTGATAGGCATTTAGCTTTAGATACAGGAATAAATTTTACTAATCCATCACCGGGGTTTTATACTGATGTTATTTTTAATTCTTTAACTGGAACTTTAGGTTATAATAAAATTATTTCTATAATAGCTGGATTGCCAAGTTTAATTGGCCAAATTTCTATAAATTCTTTAGGTAGTGTTACAACATGGTTAGATAAGGGATTAGTTGGTTATTGGTCTTTTGATGAAGGTACTGGAACAATTGCTTATGATTCTTCAGGTAATAGCAATAATGGAACATTAATAAATGGACCAACTTGGACAACGGGCAAAGTTGGCGGAGCATTAAGTTTTGATGGGGTGGATGATTATGTGGAGGTGCCTGATTCAGATAGTATTAGCATTACTGGTGATATGACTATTGTGGCATGGATAAAGGTTACTGATTTTGCTAATTATAATGGTATTGCAGGGAAAACATCAGGTGGTCTCCCAGCGCCTTATGATTTTTATCTTAATCAAACAACTGGTATACCCGCCTTTTATCGAGGAAATGGAAGTGCTAATGCTTATGTAACTGGAACAACTGCGCCCCAAACAGGTGTATGGCAACATATAGCTGTAACAATGCAAGGCACAAATGTAAAACATTATTTAAACGGAAATCTAAATGGAGAAGGAACG
>JBMFLB010000001.1:0-42497 GCA_049971465.1 Minisyncoccia bacterium | reverse complement strand
CGTTATCTACAACAATAGGCGATGCTAACAAAACATTGCGTATTGGTTCAAGAGATGATTTAGCTACTAAAATGAAAGGTCTCATCGACGAAGTCCGCATCTATAATAGAGCTTTAAGCACAACAGAAATAAAAAGATTGTATAACAGCGCTGTTTTTACTCGTTATTTTACAGTAAATGATGTTTATCGGGATGCAAGTGATAATATTGTCCCCAGCGGCGGTACTTTAGATCCTTCAACACAATTGATAAATGTAATAGTAAATTGGTTAACTAATCAAGGTAAATCAGGTTCTTATAACGTCTCATATTATTTAAGTCGTTGGGTTAATAAAACATTTGATCAAACTGATTGGTCTGGTGGCAGTGGTCAAACTAATCCAACAACCCAGCCTGATAATAAATATAATAGTTCTAGTAATGTTGATGTTAATTCAGTGCCGGGTTCAATAAAATTACAAGGCTTTTAATGATTTTGTTGGGTAATTAATGTATAATTAAAATATGAAACGAAAAAATTATTCTGAAAATTTAGAACACAGCATCAATAAATTAAAACCATATATTCATGAAAAAATTGATAATGCCGCTAAAGAAAAATTAGATCATACCTATAATGAAAAGGAAATAGTAAAACAATCAATTAAAACATATTCTCAACAAGTTAAATCGACAACTGAAAATGCAAAGCAAAATTTAGAACAATTTTATCCGGAATATATCATTCACAATGAAACCGATCCTAATATTAAAAAAATAATAGATAATTTACTTCAATTAGTTTTAGAAGGTGATTTGGAAAATGCAGTAAATATTGCTAAAAAATATCCACCATTTGTTGAAGATGCTTTTCATGATGCAATGGTAGAAAAAATGATTCCAATTTTAAAACAAAAAAAGATTATATGAGTACTGCAATTATTCAATTTGTTAGTATTATTATATTTTTTATTGGCTTATTATTATTATTTGGATTTTTTATTTATATTAAATGGCAAAGAAAACAAAAATTAGTTAAATCATTGCAAACATCTTTATTATTAATTCAGTTGCCAAAAGAATCAAAAGAAAATAAAAATTTTAAAGATGAAATTAATAAAACTGAACAATTATTTAATGCGTTAGCATCATTAAAAGAAGGTTTTACTTTTGAAATTGCAGTACCCTATATTGGCGAAGAAATTTATTTTTATTTATCTGTTAATTCAAAATATGTTGATGCTGTTATGAAAGAAATTACTGCTATTTGGCCCGGAGCGCAAGTTGATGTCGTTAGCGAATACAATGTGTTTAATAATAATGGTGTTTCATTGGGTGCTTATTTAACCCAAAAACATCATTTTGCAATTCCAATTAGAACTTATCAAGAAATGGAAGTTGATAGTTTTTCAGTAATTTTAGGAGGTTTTGCTCAAATTAGTAAACATGGGCAAGGCGCATCTATTCAATTAGTTTGTAAACCAAATACAACACAAGAATCAATATTAAAGAAAATTGTTTATCAATTAAAACAAGGAAAAACATTTAATTCGATTATAAACACTGTAAGTAAAAATATTAATATTAATGAGATTATAGACTCAATTTATTTATTTCAACCTAATCTTAAAGAAGAAAGCCAAAAACCTAAAGAAAAAGTTATTGACGAGGAAATGATAAAGGCATTAGAAAAAAAGACTGCTAAACAATTATTTGATATTAATATACGATTTGTTGCCTCGGCAGAAAATCAGATGGAAACTGAATCAATTTTATCTCAGTTGACATCAGGTTTTGCTCAATTTTCAGCAGTATTTAGAAATGATTTTGCTATTGTTAAATCGCGTAATATGTATAATTTTTTTTATGAATTTATTTATCGTTTGTTTAATCCGGGAGAAAACGTTATTTTAAATACTGAAGAAATAGCAAGTTTGTTTCATTTACCAACACCATTTACTGATATACCACGAATAAAATGGCTAAAGGCAAGAGAAGCTGAACCACCAGTTAATTTACCTTCACAGGGGGTATTGATTGGAAAAAGTATATTTCGCGATTCCCTTCGAGAAGTTTATATTAGCGATGAAGATCGTCCTCGTCATATATATGTAATTGGTCAAACTGGTACTGGTAAATCAACTTTATTAAGTAATATGGTTATAAGTGATATCAATCGCGATAAAGGGGTTTGTATTGTTGATCCTCATGGTGATTTAGTTGAAAAAATTGCTGGCTGTATCCCAGAAAGAAGATATGATGATGTAATTATTTTTGATCCTGGGGACTTAAGCCGTCCGTTAGGTTTAAATATGTTGGAATATAATTTTGAACATCCAGCAGAAAAAACATTTATTGTAAATGAAATTCAAAGTATTTTTAATAAGTTATTTGCTCAAGAAACAATGGGTCCAATGTTTGAACAATATATGAGAAATGCTTTGTTGCTTTTAATGGAAGATATGGCTAACGAACCAGCAACATTAGTTGAAGTACCACGGGTATTTACTGATGATGAATATCGAGAAAGAAAATTAGGAAGAATTACAAATACAATTGTTATAGATTTTTGGACTAAAGAAGCAATAAAAGTTGGTGGTGAAGCATCATTAGCAAATATTGCTCCTTATATTACTTCAAAATTTAATAATTTTTTAGCTAATGATTATGTACGTCCAATTATCGGGCAATATAAATCAGCATTTAATTTTAGAAAAGCAATGGATGAAAATAAAATTATTTTAGTAAATTTAAGCAAGGGCAAAATTGGAGATATAAATGCTAATCTTTTAGGAATGATAATTATTGGTAAAATTTTAATGGCGGCATTATCAAGGGTTGATATACCTCAAGAACAAAGAAAAGATTTTAATTTATTTATTGATGAGTTCCAAAATTTTACCACCGATTCTATTGTTTCTATATTATCAGAAGCAAGAAAATATCATTTAAATTTAACAATTGCCCATCAATTTATTAATCAATTAAATGAAAAAATTAGAGATGCAGTTTTTGGCAATGTTGGTTCTATTATTGCTTTTAGAGTTGGTGCTCAAGATGCTGAGTTTTTAGTTAAACAATTTGAACCAGTATTTACTGCTAGTGATTTAATGAATATCGATAATTTTCATGCTTATGTAAAAATATTAATCCATAATACAACTGCTAAACCATTTAATATTGCTATTGATCCACCTGTTCCAAGTAATTTTTCTTTAGCCCAAGAATTAAAACGTTTATCATCATTAAAATATGGCAAACCATTAGAGGAGATAGAATTAGAAATTCATCGTAGATTAAGAGAATAAAGATATAAATGAAACCGTTTTTATCAATAATAATACCGTGTTATAATGAATCTCAATTTTTACCACTTACTTTATTAGATGTTGATAAATATCTATCAACCGTTAATTTTTCTTATGAAATTATTGTTGTTGATGCCCAATCAATAGATAATACTATTGATATTGTTAAAAAAATGCAAAAAATGATTAAAAATTTAAATCTAGAATTAAGCCCTTGGCCAGAAAAAAAAGGAGGAGCAGTAAAATATGGAATGTTAAAAGCAAAAGGGCAGTGGCGATTATTTATTGATGCAAAAAATATTGTTTTTATTGATCAATTTGAAAATATGATTCCATATTTTAAACAAGGATATGATATTATTGTTGGGTCACGTTTCGCCCAAAAATTTAATTTTTTGCAATTTTATAAATTTTTATTCGTAAAAATTATAAATTTATTAATAAAATTATTTTTAGCATTAAATATTAATGATGGTTTATGTCAATTTAAATGTTTTTCTGAACAAGCAGCGCAAACATTGTTTACAATAAATAAAATAAATAACTCTATGTTTAATATTGAAATTATAGCATTAGCAAAAAGTTTAGGGTATAAAATGAAAGAAGTCCCCATCCAATTTTCTAATACTAATCACAAATATTATAAATTTAAATTTAAAAACCTTTTAATAAATTTTTTATCTGTGATAAAAATAAAATATTGGTTAATGACAAAAAAATATGCCGCTTAAAAATAATCAAAATAGTCCTGAGTTTAGGCAAGATATAATTTCGGGTGAATGGGTTTTAATTGCTCCTCAAAGAAATAAACGATTAAAAAAAATAAAGAAAAAAGTTGGTTTAGATACCTCAGTAAAAACCTGTCCTTTTGAAAATATTAGCAAAACCCATCCAATTATCTTTGAAATAAAAGAAAAAAATTGGTTTGTTGTTGTGGTACCTAATAAATATCCAGCAGTTATTGATGATTTCAATTGCCCATTAGTTATTTCTAAAAATTTTTATAATCAAATAACAGGTATTGGTGTGCATGATTTAATTATTACTAGCAATCATAACAAAAATTTTGCTCAACAAACATTACAACATTCATTTTTGGTATTATTAGCTTTTAGAGAACGCTATAAACAAGTAATGAATAATTCTTGTATTTCTTATATTTCTATTTTTCATAATTGGGGTAGAGAAGCAGGCGCAACTATTTATCATCCTCATTATCAATTAATAGCAATACCAGTTATCCCGCCTAACATTTTACATTATCTTAATGGTTCCAAAAGATATTTTGTAAAAAATAAAAGATGCGTTCATTGTGATATTATTGCCAATGAAAAAAAACACAAGATTAGAATATTATATGAAAATAAATCAGCAATCGTTATTGCGCCTTATGTTTCTAAAGAACCATTTGAATTAAGAATTTATCCTAAAAAACATAATTCTTTTTTTGAAGAAACCCCTGATAATATTTTATATGATATTGCTGATGCATTATATTATGCTTTAAATAAAATAGAGAAAAAATTAAAAAAGCCCGATTATAATTTTTTTATAAATACTGCACCAGTAAAGTATAAATCAAAGTTTTCTTTTTATCACTGGTTTATTGAAATCATACCAAAGTTAAATATTGATGCTGGTTTTGAATTAAATACTGGTATAGAAATAAATACTATTAGCCCAGAAATGGTCATAAAAATATTAAAATAGTTATAATTTTGCCTATTGACTTTTTATATAAAAATTAATTATGGTAATAAAAAGGTCAAAAATAAATAAAAAAATGTCATTAAACAAACAAGAAATAGAAAATTTATTAAAGATAGATTTATTCCAAGAATTAGGTCTAAACAGTTTAGATGATGATACAAAACAAGCATTATTAGATGATATGATGTTTGTTATTGTGCGTGGTAGTTGGATTAAACTAATGGAAAGATTAAATGAAGAACAACAAAATATATTGTCTGATATGTTAGAAAAAACTCCAGAAGATATTGATGCAATTATTGAATTTTTACAAAAAAATATTCCTGAATACGAAGATGTTATTAAAGAAGAAATTGCAAATTATAAATCACTATTACTAGCTAAAGCAAAACAATCATAAGTTCTAACAATTTTTTTAGTTAATTATGGCGGACACAGAAAATAGAATAAATATAAATAAACAAGAAGAATTAATTAAAGAAGAACAGATAAAATTATTAAAATATGCGAAAGTTGCCCTGAAGCAGAAGCAATTTTTGATTTAGAAAAAACATCTTGGACATTTGATCGATGGGCGGGAAGTTTTAATCACTTATCTTTACAACAACAAGATGCAATAATAAATAGTCATAATGTAGTGCAAGCAGGAGAATTAATGCATAAATTAAATCATATCAATGCAACCCATCCGTCAGCTTTATCTTCTTATGATGTTGATATGATGAGTCATATTAATAATGATTGGACTCATATGCTTGAAATAAATCAAAATATGCATAAACAGTTTGTTCAAGCATTACATGAATATATTACATTTACTGAGTCCGATATGGATAATTATTTAAGACAAATTCTAAATACAAGAATTAGCGAAGTAAACAATGCTTTTTCAGCTAATGAAGAGGTACAAAATTTAGTAAGTTTATTAAGACCATCATCAAATGAAATGTTTAAAACATTAGGTGAATTATTAGAATCAAGATTTGTAAATGGTAGATTTATATTTTAATTGATTTTATTTTTAATGTAAAAAAATTCTTTTTTAGTATTTTACTTAAAATCTATTAAAAAGAATTCATTAATAAATATTTTTTGCTGCGGGGCTAGGATTCGAACCTAGATACTGGGCTCCAAAGGCCCATGTCCTACCATTAGACGACCCCGCAATATTTTTATTGTACTAAAAAATAATTTTTTATTCAAATATTTATCCATAATTAAAATTTGATTCTTGATTTTATTATAAAAATATTTTTTTATAAGAATTATGAATTACTTAAATCTAAATATTATTAATATCATTTTGTTACCTTATTTAGGGAAATTTAGGGGAGGGGATATGAGGTTTTTATGGCAAGTTTTTACTTGCCTTTTTATTTACTAAAGTTTTGTTGGTTTTTTTCCTTCTTTTTGAATAATATTAAGTTTTAATTTATTATTTTTAATTTCAGAATCTAAAAGTTTAATTCTTTTATTATTTTTATCTATTGTATATGTTCCTGGCTCGGGATTTAATGCTTTTATTTTTTTATCAATTATTTGTGCTATATTTCCTCCAATAATTTGCGCTTTTTCTAAATCTTCATATTTAATAAATGCATCTTCGTTATTAAATTTTTTAGTATAAGTTGCATCATTGTCATTTTGTTGAGTTAATTGACAATTATTATTTAAAAATTCAGGCAATGTTTTTATTAATAAATCAGCAGATAAATTTGCTAAATCATTATGTAATTTTTGGAAATTAATATTATCAGGTAAAATATATTTTTGTTGCGCAATAATTGGTCCATGATCTACTTTTTCATCCATTAAAAAAAGAGTTGTTCCAGTTTCTTTTTCATTATTTAAAATTACTGATTGAATTGGAGTAGGACCACGATATTTTGGTAAAAGAGATGGGTGAATTACAATTATTCCTTTAGAGAAAATATTAATAACATCAAAAGGTATTATTTTACCATAAGCAGCTAAAATACCAAATTGATATTCACCTAATTGTTTAATTTCATTGCTATTTAATTTTTCCGGTTGAATACATTTTAGATTATATTTTTTAGCAATGATTTTAACTGGTGGGGGAGTCATAATTTTTTTTCTTCCTACTGGTTTATCAGGATTAGTAATTATTAGTGATGGTATAATTTTATTATCAATTAATTTTTGCAAAATAATTGCAGCAAAATCAGGTGTACCAAAAAAAACAAAATTCATATTATTTTTTTATATGATCTAAAAACAATTTACCATTAAGATGATCAACTTCATGCTGGAAAATTCGTGCTAATAATCCCCACGCTTTTATTTTTATTTTTTTAAAATTTAAATCATAACCTTCTAAAATAACATAATCATAACGAGGAGTTGGTTCAAAAATACCCGGCACACTTAAACATCCTTCTTCTTGTATAATTTTTTTATTGGATTTTTTAACTATTTTAGGATTTAAAATTGCATAAAATTTTGGTTTGCCTTGAGAATCATAAACTTGAGCAATAAAAAATTTTAAATCTAAGCCAACTTGATTTGCACTTAAACCAACACCATTTGATTCTTTCATTATTTTTCTCATTTGTTGAATTGTTGTTCGTAAAAACTTTTTATCAATAGTTTTTAAATTTATTTCTTTTGTTTTTTTATTTAAAAATTCTTTTTCTTTTGGATTATTTATGGTTAGAATGTTCATATAATTTGTTTTGTTTATAATTTTGTAAAACTTTCATAAAATATCCGCCTTTATTTTTTATTTTTGTTTTATTATGAATATTAACCGCTAATTGAATTAATAATTCATTATTATATTGTTTTGCTAATTTTATATATAAAGATTTATGTTTATCATCGTTTAACAATTGTGCAATAGTAAGACCAGTTGCTTGATATTTTTTGTAAATTTTTGATGTTTTAGCACGTTCTTTTATTTTTTGTAAATATATTTTATTATAATTTTGATCCATTGCCATGTCAAATATATAATAAATCTTTATCATATTTAAATCAAAATGAATTTACGTTTATTTATTGCTATTAATTTTAATGATGATTTTAGAAAAATGATTGGAAATAAAGTAAATGAGTTAAAAACAAAATTTACTAATTATGATTTTATTAGATTTTTACCTCCAGAAAATTGGCATCTAACAATTCTTTTTCTTGGATATCAAAATGAAGAAAAATTAAATACAATTCAAACTATTGTAAAAAAATATAATTTATTAGATAAAGTTGCTATTAATTTTAATTCAATAACTTATGGACCAATTAATCAAACACCTCGAATGATTTGGATTAATACTAATAATAAAACATCTCAATTATTAGGACAAATGCAACAAAAAATTTCTAATGATTTATTAAGTCATCAGATTTCTTTTCAACAAGAAAATAGAACTTTTAATGGTCATATTACTATTGCTCGTTTTTTAAAATCATCATTTTTTCAAAAATCACCATTGCCATCATTAAATATAAATTTAAATTGGCAAATAAATAGTTATGATATAGTTTTAATGCAATCGTATTTATCTAAAAGTGGTGCTCATTATAAAATTATTGGATAAATAAAATAAATTAATAAAATTTGATAATTTATATTTTTTTTAGTACAATAAACTAAATGGTTAAATTAATTAATTTTTTAAAAAGTCATAAAATATTGGTTTTTTTACAATATTTAACAATAATTTTAGGCAGTTTAGCAATTATTTTTTTATGTTTATATATTGGCTATAATTTTGGTGTTAATAACTCACTAACCAATAAAATTGCTACATCAACCTTTGATTTATCATCTAATAATTTATTAAATCAAACCATAAATATTGTTAAAACTTATTATTATAATGCTTCTAGCGTTACTAATCAGGATTTGTTATATGGTGCAGCTAGCGGCATTGTTAATGCGTTAAATGACCCTTATTCTGTTTTTTTAACGCCAAGTGATGCTAAAAAATTTAATCAAGATGTTACTGGTAATTTTGGCGGTATTGGTGCTGAATTAGGTATTAAAAATAGTAATTTAGTTATCATTGCACCATTAAAAAATTCTCCAGCAGAAAAAGCAGGTATAAAATCTAATGACATTATTGTAGCAATAGATGGCACCAGTACTTTAAATATGTCAATTGACCAAGCTGTTAAACTTATTAGAGGAACAGTGGGCACACCAGTTGTTTTATCTATTTTAAGATCTTCTTGGAATAAACCAAAAGATTTTAAAATAATACGGCAAGAAATACAAACGCCTACTTTAGATAGTAAAATGATTGATAATAATATACTTTATATCCATTTATATGCTTTTAATAGCAATGCTAATTCTTTGTTTTATCAAGCAGTATTAAATGGATTAATTAATAATGCTAAAGGACTAATATTAGATTTACGAGGTAATCCTGGCGGATTTTTACAAACGGCAATAGATTTGTCAGGATGGTTTGTAAAAAAGGGTACGGTAGTAGTACAAGAAAAATCTCCTGGTGAGACAGAATATTTTAAAGCTTATGGCAATGAAGCATTAGCAAATTTTCCAGTGGTTGTTTTAGTAGATGATGGTTCAGCATCAGCTTCAGAAATTTTAGCCGGGGCATTACGTGATGATCGTAATATAAAATTAATTGGAGAAAAAACTTTTGGTAAAGGCACTGTTCAACAAATAGAAACATTAAGTGATGGTTCAGAAATAAAAATTTCAATTGCACAGTGGTTAACACCTAAAGGTTATACTATTGATAAAGTTGGTTTAATGCCTGATTATAAAGTACCAATTACCGATGATGATATTAAAAACAACAAAGATCCTCAATTGCAAAAAGCAATTCAAGTATTAAAAGAATTATATAATTTATGAAAGTAATTCTTTTAAAAGATATAAATGGATTAGGTAAAAAATATGAAATAAAAGATGTAAAAGAAGGGTATGCTTTAAATTATTTAATTCCCAAAAAATTAGCATTATTAGCGAATAAAAATAATTTACAAATTATAAAAACTTTAGAACAACAAAAAGAAAAAAATTTAGAAAAGTTAAAAAAATATGCCGAACAATTATCAAACCTAACATTAGAATTTACTTTAAAAACTTCTAATAACACAATATTTGGTTCAATTAATAAAGAAATCATAATAAAAAAAATTCAACAACTTGACTATAATCAATTAAAACAATTTAAAATAGAATTAAATGAACCAATAAAATCATTTGGAAATTTTTTGGTTCCTTTAAATTTAGGGCAGGGGATTAAAACCCAAATTAAAATAATTGTAAAACCTGAATAATTTTATACTACTGATATTACTTTTACTTTTTGTTTTTTACCATCAAAGTGATATTTAGATTTTATTGCAAATTTTAATATTCCTGATTTAGTTGCATATAATGTGTCATCACTTCCTTTTTTAACATTATCTCCAGGATAAAATTTAGTTCCTCTTTGTCGTACAATTACTTCACCGGCATTTATTTTTTGCCCATGAAATTTTTTAACCCCCAATCTTTTGGATTCCGATTCTCGGCCTAATTTTGTTGAACCTTTTGCTTTAGTATGTGCCATAATTTATAATATAAGTATAAAAATTTATAAATGGTATGTCAAGATTAATAAATAAAATTAAACAAAATAAATTTTATATTTTTATTGTTGCTATTATAATTTTAATTGTTTTGTTTATTTTTGGCGTTGGGTATTTATTTGGTTATAGTAAAAATCAATCACCAATAATTATTCAAAAAAACGAATTGCAATGAATAAAATTTATTTTATAAATATCCAATTTTTTTAAGCCAATCTTCATTTTCCCATTCCCATAATTTTTTAGCCGCAAGAAATGCTTGATAATCAGAATGCCAATAGGGGAATTCTTTTAATTCTATTTGGCCTTCTAATGGCCCCCACTGGTGGTTACAGGTTTCCATAAACGCATTACCCTTTTGAATTTTTATTTTATTATTACCACCTTTTGGTCTTAAAATTGCTCCACATTTTACACATTGTCTAATTTGATCAATTCTTAAAATCCATCTTGTTTCTAAATCATTAATTTCATCTTTCATTGCAGCCATATAAGCGGCGGTTTGTAAGTTATAGTCGCGGTAAATTTCTTGAGATGTTTTAAAGTCTAAAATACCTAATTTACCATCAATTAAGGCAATAGCATCTAAAGTCCCAGCATAGCGTTCATCATAGTTAATCAATCTTTTTTCGACGTAATTTTTATCTATTTTTATGTTTTTTTGTAAAATAAATTCGCCAAATGCTTGTATTGCTGGTTTAATATCATCTGGTACATCTGGTTTTTGGCCTAATAATATTGCCTCAACGATTTCATGAACTCTTGAACCCTCTAAAGCTGATTTTTGTTTAATTTTTTCTCCGGCAGCAAAATTTTCAGCATTAGCATAAAAGTGATATAAAGCTGGTTTAGATTTTATTTCAACTATTTTTGTTACGCGGGGATACCAAAAACCATCAATTTCATATCCACATTGGCTTTTAAATTGTTCCTCGTCAGAATAAAACATATAAATTTAAGTATAAATATAAATTTAAATAAATCAAGAAAATTAACAAGAAAATTAACAGGGAAGTATATTTATTATTTTTATTATCTGTCGCACAAGATACCTTTTGCGACACATATTTATTTTATTAATAAAAAATATTATAAAATGTAATTTATTAATGCCCTCCTAAACCAGATAACATATCTAATCCAATTTTTAACATTTGAGAAATTAAATTCAAAAACCAAATAAAAACATTTATTATACTTTTTATAATATCAAACAATGATACGCCAATTTTAGACACAAACCAATTATTTGCATTATTCCATAAGCCACTGGGATTAGTATTAATGCCACTTCCCGCCACTTGTTTAACTTGTGAAGCTGCTTTTTGTACTAATGGATTAGAAACTATATTTTGTCCAATACTATCAAATTTAATTTTTGAAAACGTATTCCATAAATCTTTTAATGGTTCTGGAACAATTAGTTGTTGGTTGTTTAATAAATTAATATTACTATTTATATTTTGAGCAAAAACAATATTATTGAATAATAAAAATATTATAAAAATAAATATTATCCTCTTCATTTATTTAATAAAATTATATCATCTTTAATAATAATTGTTTAGTTATAATTCTGTCATCCCAAGGTATGACTTTATCTTTAATAATCATTGATTGTTCTGCCCCTTTACCAGTAATAATTACAATATCATTGTTTTTAGCTAATTTTAATGCTTTTTCTATGCCCTTTTTCCTATCTTCTATTAAAAAAATATCTTTATCTAAAATTTTACCTTTAGTAACAGCACCTTTTAAAATATCATTCATTATTTCATAAGGATCATCATCATAAGGATCAGTATTGGTTAAAATTATAAAATCTGATAATTGAGCAGCAATTTGGCCCATTGCTGGTCTTTTAAATTTGTCTCTACCGCCACCTTCAGCTCCAATAACAACTATTATTTTAGAATTATTAGTTTTAAAAATCTGCATGCTTTTTAAAACATTTTCTAAACTTACTGCATCATGAGCATAATCAATAAAAACTTTAAAATTTTGCCCTTGTTGAATTTCTTCTAATCTTCCTGGTATAGTCTTTATTAAAGCTAATCCATTTTGAATAAATTGATTATTAATATTAAAAGCATAAGCGCAAGCAATTGATGCTAATGCATTTGATATATTAAATTTACCATTAAGATTTAATTTAAATGTTGTATTTTTAGTATTAAATTGAATAAAATTTTGTTTTATAACAATATCTTGAGCATAAAAATCTGCATTTTGATTTAATCCAAATGTATATTTTATATCGGATTTCACATTTGCAAATAACATTTGATCTTTGCTTTCAATATCATTATTTAAAATTATTATTTTTTTATTAAATATTTTTTTATGATATTTATAAAAATTTTTAAATAAATATAAAACTTTCTTTTTTAAACGTTCATAACTCCAATGATGAGTTTCTAAATATTCTGGATATAAACTAGCTAATATTAATGCATCATAATAAATAAATTTATGGCGATATTTTTCTAATCCCTCTGATGAGGTTTCAATAATAGCAACATTACAATTATTAACTAACATTTGTTTTAAAAGTTTTTGCAATTGTAATCTACCAGGCATTGTCATATGAAAACGATTTAAATATTCTTTATCATTAATTTTTATATTGGCAGTGGTAACTAAACCTGGTCGATATCCAGATTCTTTAAAAATATACCATAACATATTAGCAATAGTTGTTTTTCCTCTGCTACCAGTTACGCCAATTATTATCATTTTTTTAGAAGGAAAATTATAAATAATTGCTCCAAAACAAGCTAAAATTAAATGATAAAAATTAATTATTGTCAATGGTATATATTTTTTGATGTGAGTAATTATCTTATGCATTATACTAAAAAACTTTAACTTTTTTATAAAAATAATATAAATAATATAAAACGGTTTTATTAAACGATATTACCAATGATGCTGTTAAATTTCCTGTCTTTAATCGAAAAATTTTAGTTTTAGGATTTATTTGTTTTTGTATTTCTCCCCATCCCCAAGATTGTAAAAAATCGCCATTATTTTCAATAATTAATTTATTCCATTCATCTTGATTATTTATTATTTCCATACAAAAAATTTTTAAATTTATCGACTGCAATTTGTATTCTTGCTAAAGATTCTTTTAATCCTAATACATTAATTATATCAAATGGACCAGGAGATGCTTCTTGACCAGATAATGCAACTCGTAATGGCCACAAAACCTCTCCCCTATTAGTTGTTTCTGCTAATTGTTGAATTTGATCAATAAATTTTTGTTCATTATCAATATTTTGCGCAATTTGTAAAATTTTTTGTAAATTATTTAATACTTTTATTGGTTCTGAAAATTTCCAAATTAATAATTTTGGTTCATAATCAGGCAATTTGAAAAAAAATTGGCCAATATTAAATAAATCAGTTAATTTAATTATTCTTTCTTTTTCAATATGAATAATTTTTAATATTTTTTCTTTATCATTCCAATCTGGCGGTAAAATATCTATTATATAATTTAATAATTCATTATCAGTCATTTTTTTAATATAATAGCTATTTAACCAATTTAGTTTTTCGGGATTATAAATTGCTCCTGATTTTTGTACCCGTTCTAAACTAAATTCTTGTATAATTTCATCAACTGATAATACTTCTTTATTCTTTTGAGGATGCCATCCAAGTAAAACAATAAAATTTACTAAAGCTTGAGGTAAATAGCCATCCCTTTTATAATCCAATAAAGAATAATCTAAATATCGTTTGGAAAGTTTTTTTCTATCTGATCCTAAAATTAATGGTAAATGGGCATAACGTGGTTGAGGAAAATTTAAAGCTTTTTGTATCATTATTTGCTTAGGTGTATTGGTTAAATGATCCTCGCCTCTTATTACATCAGTTATACCCATTTCATAATCATCAATAACCACCGCAAAATGCCAAATTGGCTGAGTTAAACTTTTAGCAATAATAATATCACCAAATAGACTAGTATCAAACGAAACTCTTCCATGAATTTTATCAGTAAAAGTAATTTGTGTTTCTGGCATTTTAAATCTAATTACATATTTTTCTTTTTTTGCTCTTTCTTTTGCAGTGTTATAATCAATATTCCTACAACGACCAGAATACTTAGGTATTAAACCTTGACTTAGTTGAGCTTGTCTTTCCGCTTCTAATTCTTGTAAAGAACAAAAACAATAATAAGCTTTACCTTCATCTAATAATTTTTGTAAATAATTTTTGTAAATTTCTTTTCGTTCGCTTTGTCGTATTATTTGATCATCCCAATTTAAACCTAACCATTGCAAACTATTTATTATTTGTTGTTCAAATTCTATTTTAGAGCGTTCTTCATCAGTATCTTCAATACGTAAATAAAATTTCCCATTATGTTTTTTAGCAACTAACCAATTAAATAATGCAGTTCTAGCATTGCCAATACTAAAAGGACCAGTTGGTGATGGCGCAAATCTAACTTTTATCGTCATAGACGGATCAGGATTCATTATATAATTATAACATAATTTTATTATTTTATCAACGCTATGATTTCTTTGACAATTAATTGTGCTGATTCTGGTTTAGCAAATTTTTTTGCTGCCTGCGACATAACAAAAATTTTATTGCTGTCATTGATAATATTTTGGATTTGAACTTTTACAATGTTAAATTTTAAATTTTCTTCTTCTACTACAACTGCGGCTCCTTGATCCGAATATTCATAAGCATTTAGTAATTGATGATTGTTAGCTGAATTTGTTATTGGTACTAAAATTGATGGTTTGCCAAAAGCAGCAATTTCATAAATAGAACCGGCGCCACTTCTGGAAATTACAATATCAGCCGCTGTTAAGGCATCTCTTAAACCAGTTACATTTAAAAAGCCAACCATTTTATAACGTCGTTGCAATTCTTCATTTAAATGAGGTAAAATTTTAGATACTTCTTCGTTAATTGCATTTACATTATTTGGACCAACTTGATGCATAATTTGAAAATTAGATAAAAATGATTCTAAATTATTAATTATAAAATTATTTATTTTTTCTGCACCTTGTGAACCACCCGTGACAAAAATTAACGGCATTTTATCATCAAAACCTAAAAGGATTTTTGCTTCTTTTGAATCCATATGTATAGCTAATAATTCGGCTCTAATTGGATGGCCAACAAAAACAATCTTTTTTTGAGGAAAATATTCTTTTGCGGCCTGAAAAGAAATTCCTATTTTTTGAGCAAAAATTGATGATAATTTATTAACAATGCTTGGTACTGAATCTGATTCATGTATCATTATTGGTATAAAGTAAAATTTAGCTGCTAATATAACTGGAAATGAACCAGGACCACCTTTAGAAAAGATTACATCTGGCATTAATTTAAATAAAATAATCAAAGCTTGAAAAATGCTTATAAAAAATTTAGGAATATCAGTAAAATTTTGTAATGAAAAATAACGACGCCATTTACTACTAAAAACGTGAAAAGTTTTTATATTACGTCTTTCAAATTCAAACTCAAATGAAGTTAAAGGACCGATATAGTAAATTTCATAATTAGAATAATTTTTTGTAATTTCATCTGCTACAGCTAATAAAGGATAAATATGTCCCCCCGTTCCCCCACCGGTTAATACAATTCTTTTAATATTATTATTTTTCATAAAATTTTCTTACCTAATAATTATATTAATATCTTGAAAATTGTGCAATAAATCCGACCATTGTCATAAAAACTGCTAATGATGTCCCACCATAACTAATAAATGGCAATGGTACCCCTGTTAATGGCAACAAACCAGATATTGCACTTATATTTATAAATGCTTGTATGCCAATCAATACAATAAATCCTATGCTTAATAAATAAGAGAATTTATCAGGAGCATTTTTACTTATTAATAATCCTCTAATAATAAAAACTAAAAATAATAATATCAATCCAATGCTACCAACAAAACCTAATTCTTCAGCAATGACTGCAAAAATTGAATCACCAATTGGTTCAGGCAAATAATTTATTTTACTTGTTGAATTGCCATAACCAACCCCCCATAGTCCTCCTGAACCAATTGCTATTAATGCTTGGTTTCTTTGATAATTGGTTCCTAATAAATCAGAATTAGGATGCAAAAAACCAATAATTCTAGAATAACGATAAGGTGTAATTAAAACAAAAATTAAAGCACTTATTATTATAATAATTGCTAAACCAATAACATATTTAACTTTTGCTCCTGACCATAAATACATAACTAATGAACCGCCTAATATAAGTAACGCTGTGGTTGTTGCTGGTTGAATATACAAAATAAAAGCAATAAATATAGTTAACAAAAAAAATGGCACAAAACCATCCCAAAAACTTTTTACTCGTTCTTTTTTTTTACTGAGCCAAGTAGCTAAATAAAGTAAAAACGTTAATTTTAATAATTCACTAGGTTGAAAGGAAAAAATTTTTAAATCTAACCAACGAGCTGCTCCTCTAATATGCATTCCTAAAGGAGAAAAAACTAAAAGTAAAAAAATAATATTAATTATTAATAATAAAAAAGATTTTTTTTGCCAAAAAGTATAGGGGATAAAATAAGTTAATAAAAAACCAATAATACCCAATAATAATCCATATAAAATTTGATGTTCTAAATAATAGTAAGAATTATTAAATTGAATTTTACCTAAATTAGAAGAAGCACTAGTTAACATTACTAATCCAAATATTACTAATAAACAAAATGCACCAAGAAAAACATAATCAGGACTAGATTTTCTTTTTAAAATTGTTTTACTCATATGATCTTAATACTCTTCCCACTCTTTTATTTAATAATTGTCCATCACTTACAACGATAACACCATTAATAATGACATATTTTATTTCATTATCTTTAAAAATGACAAGATCAGCATAATTACCTTCTTTAATAGCACCGCGTTTTTTAATATTATATTTTTGGGCTGGTAAAAAAGTAAATTTTGGAATAAATTGCTCTAAAGGAATTTTATTGTCTAATGCCAATTTTAGTACCGTTGAAAATGTTTTAATATTGCGTTCATGTTTTACTAAATCAGTAGATGCATAACCATTGGAAGAGATAAAAGAAACTGAAGAAAAAATAAATTCTTTTAATAAATCATTATCAATATTTTTTATAAAAACCGTACCATGCAAATGACTTAATTGCATTAAACGAAATAATGCTTCAGCAAATTCTAATCTATTATTTTCAGCATACCGATATAATGATGTACCATTTAAAAAACTTAATGATTCTGGTAAGGAAGTTATAATTAAATCATTATTACTATACTTTCTTAAATGACTTATTATTCTTGATTTTAAATATGATGAATTTAAACTTTCTAACATTTCTGATAATCCACCATCTTGAACCCAAGGTGGTAATAGTTGAAACAATGGCATTGAAGAAATATTAAAAGGATAACAATCAAAATTTATAAAAGAATTTGCAAACTCACTTTCAATAAGATTTTTTGCTTCCTCATATTCTTCTTTAAAATCAGTTAAAGGTTGAAAATGATTTATTTCAACTTTTAATTTAAATTTTTTAGAAAGAGCAATGTTTTCTTTTACAGCATCAATTAAATTTGGCCCAGTATCTTTTAAATGAACTGAATAAACTTTTTTCTGATCAGAAACAACTTTTAATATTTCCTCCAATTCATAAATAGTGGTTGGTCGCGAGTGTAAAGATTGTAAATTAGTAGAAAAACCAAATGCTCCTTGTTCTAAAGAGTTTTTAACTATTTTTTTTAACATTGTTATTTCACTATCGGTTAAATCGCGGATAATATCTTTTGTTATTGCGCGGCGAATAGTATTGTGGCCAACCATTGTGCCAAAATTAACTCCTAATTGTAATTTTTCTACTACTTTTAAAAACTCTTCAACACTATTCCATTGAACATTTATGCCCGTAGGATCACCCCATCTTCTAATTGAAATCAGTAAACCATCAATCAATGGCGCTAATGATGCCCCACAATTTCCTCCAATAATGGTAGTTACTCCTTGTTTAATAAAATCTTCTTGTTGAGGATCTTTAAAAAGAGTTAAATAATGGTCAGAATCAGTATTGATATCAATAAAACCAGGAGCAATAAAACAATTGACAGCATCAATAATTGTATCAGCAGCAGCGGAATTATTTACATCGCCAACAATAGCTATTTTATCATTGTTTATTAAAATATCCTTTTTATCTGCAAGGTTGCCTAAACCATCAATAACTAAACCATTCTTTAATAAAATTGTCATTAATTATATTATACAATAGTTTTAAATAAATTTTGCTAAAAGATATAATATTAAACCGAAACCACTACCAATAGCATTGATAATCCAAAATCTCATAGTAATTCTACTTTCATGCCAACCTAATGCTTCAAAATGATGATGGATTGGTGTAATTTTAAATATTCTTTTATGAAAAAATTTTCTGCTTATTATTTGTATAACAACTGACAATGATTCAATAAATGGAATAATAGCAATAAATGGTAAATAAAAAACTGTTTGAGTTAATAAAGCAACAATACCAAGAGTAATACCTAATGCCATTGAACCAGTATCACCCATAAAAAATTTTGCTGGATAAATATTAAACCATAAAAACGCTAAAATACCACCCAATAATGCTCCAATCATAACTGCTAAATCATAATGATTTATAACTATTGCAATGATTGCTAAACTAGCAAAAGAAAACAAAGAAACTCCGCCGGCTAAACCGTCTAATCCATCTGTTTCATTCATTGAAAATGCAGTGGCAATAACTATAAACATAAAAAATGGTATATACCATAATCCAATACTAAAAGTTCCAATAAATGGAATAACAATTGAATTAAATCCTAATTTAAAATAAAACCACCAAGCACCAATGATTGAAATAAAAAAATAAATTAAAAGTTTATGTTTTACTTTTAATCCATTTTTAGCTGTACCCAATCCTTTCATCCCAATGATATCATCAATTAAACCCAATAATGCCGCAAAAAGCATTGCTGTTAATGGTAAATAGGTTTCAGTACGATTAATAAAATTAAAATAATTAGCAAATCCATCAAAAAATTTAGAAAGTATTAAAAAAATAAAAGCTAATAATGATACTGTACCCCAAATAATTACTCCAGCCATTGTTGGCGTTGATGCTTTATTTTGATGATAAACACCTAATTCATTTCTAATCGTATGTTTATGCAATCCAAATTTTTGTACTGCTTTTTCATAAAATAAATATATAAATAAAGCAACCAAAAAAGATAAAAAAATCATTATTAAAAATCTAATTGTTTCGTAAATTAACATTTTACCATAAATATGCTTTTGCAACCCAAGTACTTAAATTATTAACTGTTGTAACAATATCATTATCCCCTAATAAAACAAAAATTATTTTATGCCCATTAATATTTATTACTCCTGCAAAATTATTTAAATTGCTATTAGTTGTTCCAATTTGTCCACCAATAAAATTTTTAGAATTAATAAAAACATTACTATTAGTAATATTATAACTATGAGAACCATTAATTGGTTGTAATATTGTTGATGGAATAAGACTCCAATTTAAGAGTTCAGGATGATTTAAAATTATATAACGTATTAATTTAACAATATCACCAACTGTTGAGATATTTTGTGAACTTAATCCGGACGCATCAACAAGATGCGTTTGTTGCATACCAATATCAATTGCTTTATTATTTAATTCCGTAATAAAATTGTTGTAATTATAATAGTTTGCCAAAGCATTAGCAACATCACCATTGAAAGTCATTATCAATAATTTAATTAAATCTGATGATAACCAAACTTCATTTTGATTAAAAATGGTTGCCGGAATTTTTTTATTTAAACCTATTTTTTCTTCAGCAACAATTGCAGTTAGTAATTGAGTTAAAGAACCCAATGGTAATTTGCTGGTAATATTTTTGTAGTAAAATGGAAAATAATTTGTTAAATCTTCCATTGCAATGCTAAATGTATTTGTTGTTGGATCTAAAATTTTCCAGTTTCTTAATGGTCGGTTGGTACTAGCAAAATTATCACTATTAATTGGAGAATTATTACTTTCCTCATTGGCTAATGTATAATTTAAAACAAAATTTATTGAAGATGAATTATTATTATTAACTGCGGTTATTAACGAAGCGCTTTGGCTATTATTAGTAACACTGTTTTTAGGAAAAATAGAATTACTAATAAAAATACTAATTAATAAAATTATTAATAAAATGAATGAACGATTAATAATTTGTTTAGTTGCTTTGTTCATAACTATTATTTTGTTCCATTAAATTTTGAACAATATTTTTATATTTTTCATAATCAGGCAATTCCTGTTTGTTTTGAATTCCTAAATGTCGTAATGAATTAGAACTTAATTCATAAATAAAAGAATGACCTTTACTTTTTCTTTCTATTAATCCCCTTATTAATAAATTTCTTAAAATAAAACTTGAATTAACTCCCCTAATTTGATCAATTAATGAACGATGAATTGGTCCTAAATAAGCAATGATTGTTAATGTTTCTAATGCAGCTGGCGATAATTCTTCTTTAAATTCATCTTTTACAATGCTATCAATATAATCTTTATATTCAGGTTTAGTAACTAATTGAATAGTATCATCAATTAATAAAATAGTTAATCCACGATTGGAATTGTTAAGTTGTTCAATATAATCATTTAGTAAAATAGTTAAATTTTCTTCTGAAATATTTAATTTTTTGCTTAAATAAGATTTAGATAATGGTTCGCCATAAGCAAATAAAATAGATTCTAATGCGCCAATTTTATTAGCATCCATATTAATTTTATCATATTATTTTAATTAAGATTTATCAAGTTTATTAATTATAATATTGCTAAAATTATTTTTTTGTTCAACAACAATTAATTGATCTTTAAATAATTGTAATATTGCTAAAAAAGTAATAATTATTTCTTGTTTTGTTGATTTTTCGTTTTAATTCATCAAAATATAAAGTATTAGCTTGTAAACGATTAAATATTTCTTGAATTTTTTCTTGAATATTAATAATAGTATTTTTAATAATACTTACTGGTTTAAATATTTTATTAAGTTCCTGAAAAATGTTTTCCATTGAGTTTTGAAAATTATTTAATGTCATATTGGTGGCAGGATAAAAGGTGCCTTTAATATTGGCTAAAAATTCTCTATTCCCCATTAACGGCATAATATTCCATATATTTTTAAATATATTTTGAGCAATTTTAAATTCTTTATGTACTTTTAATGCCCATTCTAAATTTTTAATTTCTTCTTCGTCTTCTTGATTTAATTCTAAATTAGGCAATAATGACTTTGTTTTAATTAAAATTAATTTTGAAGCAATAACCAAAAATTCAGAAATTAAATCAGGCGACGCATTGTTTTCTATTTGTTTAATATAATTTAAAAAATCAGAAGTAACTTTTGATAAACTAATAGAATTTATTTCCATTTTTTGTTCTTCTACTAATTCTAATAATTTATCAAGTGGTCCTTGATAATTTTCTAAATATAATTGATAAAAATTTTTATCCATGTTTAAAAATAATTACATCGCCATCTTGAACAATATAATCTTTGCCTTCTAATTTAATAAGACCTTTTTGTTTGGCATTATTCCAACTACCGCTTTGTAATAATATATTCCAATTTATAACTTCTGCTTTAATAAATTTTTTTTCAAAATCAGTGTGAATAACACCAGCGGCTTGAGGCGCTTTGGTTCCTTTAATAATTGTCCAAGATCTTGTTTCATCTTCACCAGTAGTAAAAAAACTTATTAAATCTAAAATACGATAAGCAGTTTGTATTAATGGATTTAAATTAACATTAGAATTTAAATCAAAAATCATAAATTCAAATCCAAAATTTTTTACTTTTTGTTTTGCTGATTCAGGTATATCATTTATTGCTCCATTAAATAATATAATTTGCGGTTTAGCGGTTAAAAGTTGTAGTTCTTTAATAATTAATTCATCTTTTAATGGTAATAATAATTTACCTTGATTTAACATTTCTTTTGCTTTAGTTAAAATATCAAAATTAATCTTTGCTTGCTTATCACCGCTTCTTACCTCCCCTTCTAATTTTTTTAATCTTTTTTCAATTGTTTCAAAATCTTTAAAAATTAATTCCGTTTCAATTATATCAATATCACGTTCTGGGCTTACATTACCCTCAACATGAATAATATCTTGTTGTTTAAAACATCTAACAATATGAAGAATTGCTTTAACATTTCTAATATGCGCTAAAAATTGATTTCCTAAACCATCGCCTTTATAAGCACCCCTAACCAATCCAGCAATATCATAAAATTCAATAACTGCTGGAATTATTTTTTCGGACTTACTAATTTGAGCTAATTTTTGAAGTCGTGCGTCTGGAACCTCAACTACGCCCACATTAGGATCAATAGTAGCAAATGGATAATTAGCAATATTTACATTTTGCTTGGTTAATTTTTGAAATAAAGTTGATTTACCAACATTAGGTAAACCAATAATTCCAATCGATAAATCCATAAAAATATTGTACTACTGAATAAAACAAATTTAAAGTTTAAAAACTTAAATTAATTCTTTAATTTCATTCATTATATCTATTGGAATTGGATTTCTTGCTGAACTTTTTCCAGGATAACGCCAAGCAGTAATAATTTTTATTTTTTTATTTTCTATTTTATAAATAGACCAAATTTCAGAATATTTTTTTGTAGTTGTTGGTTGCATAACAGCAATACAATTAGGAACAATACTTTCTTCAATTCTTTTAGGAAATTTTATAATCCTTTTTATTCTATTTTCTGATAATGCATAAAATTGCATTTTTTGCAATGCATGTTTTGTCCAAATATATTTATCATTGTTTTGATTAAATTTCAATTATTTATAATTATTTTCTTTGATAAAGTCCAACTAAACTTGCTTGATCTAAAATATGTCCTTGCATTGCTTGCCATAACTGATAATAATTAGATCCTTCGGGTAAGTTTAAAATAGTATCTAAAGCATAAACAGTAAAATGATAATGATGAGGAGGATTACCTACTGGCGGACAAGGACCACCATAACCAATTTTTGGGAAATCATTTTTGCCTTGAACCGACCCCGGTGGCAAAGAATCTTCTTCAATATAAGTTGTTTTAGCATCAATATTCCATATTAACCAATGAATAAAAGTATTGTTAGTTGGTTTTCTAACTGCATCTGGATCATCCATAATGATTACAAAACTTTTAGTATTATCAGGAGCATTTTTAATTTCTAAAGCGGGATTAATATCTTCTCCATCACAACTATATTTTGATGGGATAAAATCATTATCTTTAAATAAAGCCGATTTTAATTCTAATGACATAGTTTTTATATTAGATGTTGTAACAGACATTACATTGCCGGTTGAAAATTGAACCGTCGTGGTTTCATTACTAGGAACTAATTTAATGTTTAATTTTGTCAGATGTCTGTTACTTATCGACCTTTGAAAAAATATTATTCCAATAATAATTGCTATTAAAATTATAAAAAAATTTATTTTAAATTTAAACTTCATAATATTTATTTATATACTTATTATACCATTTTTTATCTGTTTATATACTTATTATACCATTTTTCTTTAATTAAAAATTGTAAATATTATTAGTATCCCATAGCATAAAGCCATTAGTTAAACCAGCAAAAGTTGTGGAAGCAATACTATCATAATAACCTTGAATTTCTTTTTGTATCATTTCGGGAGTATAATCAATATCTAAACTAAATGCTTGCAACCAAGGACGTAATTTTGTATCAATAGTAGTGGAAGAATTTTCTTGCATTTTTATTAAACGCTCTAAAGCTGATTGCACTTCATATTTTACTATTTCATAAGGATGTTGATGAGAATTTTCAAAATCTAAAAAATTATTTACATATAAACTAGGATAAATCATTGGAGAAACATAATCAAAATATTTATAAGCATTTTCAATTATTTGACCTATACCCATATCATTTTTAGAAGAAGTTGTTTGTCCAAAAACATCAGCAGATATTTTTATATCACTTAAATTTTGACGTAAATATTTAAAAAAATTATTAATTATATCTTTTTTGGGAACATCATTTTGATAAAAAGGATATTGTAATAAATCAATAGCGCCATCTGATGGAAACCTCATATAATCAAAATTTATTTCATCAACACTATGATTTTTTATATCTTTAGCTAAAGTTAATACAAAATTCCATACATCTTTACTACTTGGATCAAGCCAAGACATACCACTATTATCTTTCCAAATTTTATTATTTATTTTTATTGCTAAATTAGGATTATTTAATGCCAGTGCTGTATTTTTAAAACAAACAATTCTGGCAATAGTATAAATATTATTTTTATGTAATTTATTAATTAATATATCAATGTTTCCAATAGTATCTTTTTTAATATTGTATTTATCTAATTGAGCATTATTAAAATCATAAGCAATATTTCCATCTTTAGATTGAACATCAAAGACCAATGCATTAAAATTGTGCTTTTTTATAATAGTTATTAATCGATCAATAGTGCTAGTATTGCTTATTGACCAACTATCAGCATAAATTGCTTTTATTTCACTAGGAGGATCTGATAATTTTTCTGGCTTTGGTTCAATATAAACATTATTGGTATTTATAAGATTATTATTTTTTTGATCTTGTTGATTAGTTATAAAATTTTGACCTTCACTATTTGAAATAACTGATTGGTTTTTAAGTACAAATAACAATAATATAAAGATGCTTATTCCTATAATTAAACCTAAAATTAATATTATTTTTTTCATCTTTTCTAAAAATATCATAATTGCATAATTTCTGCAAAAATATTAACATTATAACAATGGCTTTAGCAATTTATCGTAAATATCGACCAACTACTTTTGAAGATTTATTAGGACAAGAATTAATTATAAAAATTATTAAAGAGGCAGCAAAACAAGATAAATTATCACATGCTTACTTATTTACTGGACCGCGCGGTACTGGTAAAACAACAACAGCAAGATTAATAGCAAAAATAGCAAATTGTCAAAAAAGAATTAATGATGAAAACTTTAAAAAATTAGGCGAACCCTGTAATACCTGTAATAGTTGCCAAACAATTGATGAAAATAGAAACTTAGATGTAATTGAAATAGACGCTGCTTCTAATCGTGGTATAGATGAAATAAGAAATTTAAAAGAAATTATTAAAACCGCACCAAATATTGGACCCTATAAAATATTTATTATTGATGAAGCTCATATGTTAACAAAAGAAGCTTTTAATGCTTTACTAAAAACATTAGAAGAACCACCAGAATATACAATTTTTATATTAATTACTACTGAATTTGATAAAATACCAGCAACAATTAAATCACGAACCCAACAATTTCTTTTTAAAAAAATTCCATTAAATTTAATAGTACAAAAATTACAAAAAATTTGTGATCAAGAAAAAATTAATATTGATCAAAATGCTTTAGAATTAATTGCTTCAACTGCTGATGGTAGTTTTCGTGATGCTGAATCTTTATTAGATGAAATGTTTAGCGCTGGCACTAAAAAAATAACATTAAATGATGTTGAAAAATCTATTGGTATTGTTGGATTTAATAATATTTATACAATTACTAATTTTTTATTAACAAATGATTTAAATAATTCTTTAAATAAAATTTATGAAATTTATAATAATGGCTATAATATTTTGCAATTAACTAAAGATTTAATTCAACATTTACGAAGAATTATTGTTCTTAAATATAATCCAAATTTAGCACAGGAATTTAAAAAAGAATTAACTGAAGAAGATATAAATAAAATATTAGCACAATCTAAATTGTTTTCTGACAAACATTTAAATTTATTAAAAAATTTACTTAGTGCGTTAGTACAAATGCGCTATAGCCAATTTCCTATTATTCCATTAGAAATAGCTTTAATTGAATCATTTAAAATTGAAAAAAATAAATAAAAAGATAAAATAAAAATATTGCGGGGTCGTCTAATGGTAGGACACAGCGCTCTGGACGCTGGTATCTTGGTTCGAATCCAAGCCCCGCAGCTAATTAAACCTATCTTGCTAAATTTTATTAAATTAAATTACAAAACTAATTTTTAAATTTATTGTTAATTTTTTAAAAAAATGTTAAAATTTTGTTAATGATTCTTTCTGATCGAGATATTAAAAAAATAATAAAAGAAAAAAGATTAATTTTTAAACCTCATTTAAATTCTGATCAAATTGGCCCAGCTTCAATTGATTTAAAATTAGGATCTATTTTAAAATCATTTAATATTGCTAAACATTATTTATTAGATACAAAAAGGGGTTTCCCAAATAAAAATTTTATTGTCACTCATCATTTAAAATCAAATGAACATTATATTTTACATCCAAATTCTTTTGTTTTAGCCGCTACTTATGAATACATCATTGTTCCTAATGATCTTATTTTACGAGTAGAAGGAAAAAGTACTTTAGCTCGAATGGGAATTTTAGTTCATACTGCCGGATTTGTAGATCCTGGTTTTGAAGGAACACTTACTTTAGAAATATCCAATCAATCAGAATTACCAGTTGCTCTTTACCCCGGTATGTATATTTGTCAAATTGCTGTTGAGTATCTTTCTTCTCCAGCAGAAATACCTTATAACAAACGTAAAAAATCACTTTATTCAAAACAAAAAGAACCAACTGTGGCAAAAATTAAAAATTTATTTGGTCCAGCTACAAAATAATTCTTATTAATAACTTTTTTAAGATAATAAATATTTTACAGTTTAAATTTTTAATTTTATAACAATTTTTGGATTTATTAATTTTTATAATTTTCAATATAACATTTAAAAATAAATGTAAAATATATTTTGCATAATAAATATGATATAATATATTTTAATTATATGAATAATGTACCAAGCAAAATGTTTTTTACTAAAGGAGTTGGCCGACATAAAGAACAACTTCAATCATTTGAAATGGCATTAAGAGATGCAAAAATTGCAGAATATAATTTAGTACTAGTAAGTTCTATTTTTCCTCCTAATTGTAAAAAAATTTCATTAGAAGAAGGTAAAAAATATTTAAATTCAGGACAAATAGTTTATGTAGTTATGGCAAAAAATAATACTAATGAACCAAACCGATTAATAGCTGCATCAATTGGACTAGCCCAACCTGCTGATTCTAATCAATGGGGATATTTGTCTGAACATCATTCATTTGGTCAAACTGAAGAAAAAGCCGGAGAATATGCCGAAGATTTAGCAGCAACAATGCTTGCTACAACTTTAGGTTTAGAATTTGATGCTAATGCCGCTTGGGATGAAAGAGAAAAAGTTTATAAATCATCAGGAAAAATAATTCGTACTACCAACATAACTCAATCCGCTGAAGGACATAAAGATGGATTATGGACAACAGTTATTGCTGCTGCTGTTTTTATTATTGATAACAATTTTTAGTTTTTAAAATAAATTTTGATCTAATGCTTTATTTACTAAAAAATCACTTTCTTTATTGTTTTCTCGAGAAATATAATGAAAACTTACTTGATTAAAATCCTGTTTTAAATTCCAAATTTCAATAAATAAATTTTTTATATCATCATCTTTTATTTTATATTTTCCATTTAATTGGTTTACTAATAATTCACTATCAGAAAAACATTCAATATTAGTTTGTAAAGATTGTTCTTTACCAATTAATTGTTTAATTTTTTTTAATCCAAAAATTACTGCTTTGTATTCAGCAATATTATTAGTAGTTTTTCCAATATATTCAGCATAAGTTTTTTTATTATTATCGTAGTAAATAACTATTCCAATTGCAGCATTGCCAGGGTTACCTCTTGATCCCCCATCAGTATACATTTTTATTATATTTTTTACCATGGCAATTTTTTAATTTTAAAACCTGCTGAGTGTTTATGACCACCACCATTATATTGCATTGCAATTTTTGACACATCAATTTTACCTTTCGATCTTAATGAAATATTATAGCCATTAGTAATTTTTTGCCAAATAACAACTAATGGACTTTGTTTTAAAAGTTTAGCACTTATTTCTGAAACTAAAATTGGCGAATTAACACTTAATGCTTTATAACCCGCTAAAAAAATTGGTTCTGCATTTAATGTTATTTTATTAACTAAAATATCTTTGTATTTTAATATTTCTTTACCTAATGATATTATTTTTTTAGATTGTAATTTATTATTTAATAAATGAGAAAATTGATCCCAAACTTTAAAATCAAATTTTTGTAATTCCAATACTGATAATATTTCTTTAGTAAATGGTAATTTAAAATTCCACAAATCTTGATCCTCAATATGTAATAACAATTTAGATGGTTTTGTTTTATTAAAAAAATAATTCCAAGCAATTATTGCGCCGGAATGATTATTATCAAATACATACTCATCAGCTTTTTTTATATTTTTATAAGCACTAATATGATGATCAAGTACAACAATTTTTTTATTTTTTTGACGTAATTCTTCTAAAACAAAATCAGGATAACAAAAATCAATCATAAAAATTTCTTTATTTTTTAAATTTTTTAATGGCGGTGTTTGATGTTCAACAGGAAAATAATCAGCATTGTTACCAAACTTTTTCCATGCTACATAGGCACCGCCAAAACCATCAAAACAATTAGCATGATACAAAATACTTATTTTTTTCATAATCTAAAATTATAACATAAATTTGTTTTTTTTATAAATTAAGATCTTTTTAATGCTTCAATGCCTGGTAATTTTTTACCTGATAAATAATCAAGCATCGCGCCGCCACCAGTAGAAATAAAAATATTTTTGTTAATTTTTAATTTTGGATTTTGGATTCTAAATTTTTGAAGTGAAGCAACTGTTTCACCGCCGCCAATAACAATATTTGCTTTTTTATTTTTTATAATTGCTTGCCAAATGCCAAAAGTGCCATTTTCAAATTCTTTTTTTTCAAACATCCCCATTGGACCATTCCAAATAATTGTTTTTGATTTTTTGATAATGGCATTATACGATTGTGTAGTGCGTTCGCCGATGTCTAGAATTTTCCGGTCGCTGATTTTTACATCGCTCGGCAGGATAATTTTACGAGAATTAACCTCCTTACTAATTAACTTCAATATTTTGGAGGTTGAACCTCGAATAAAGCTTCCTAAAATTGAATTATCAACTAATGAATTGCCTATAGGTATTCCTTGTGCGGCAAAAAAAGTATTAGCTGGACCACCACCTAAAAGAAAATAATCAGCTTTTTTTATAAAATTTTGAATAACACCAATTTTATCAGAAATTTTAGCGCCGCCAATAATAATAACAAATGGATGTTTATAATTTTTTATAATTTTATTTAAGTTTTTAATTTCTTTTTCTAATAATAACCCGGCATAAGATGGCAAAAATTTTGTTATTGCTACAACTGAAGAATTTTCTCGGTGTGAAACTGCAAAAGCATCATTAATATAAAAATCGCCTAATAATGATAAATTTTTAGCAAAATTAATATCATTTTTTTCTTCTCCTTGATAAAATCTTAAATTTTCAAATAAAAAAATTATTTTATTACTATTTTGTATTTTTGATTTTAAATTTTTTTGAAAATTAGAAACAAAAACAACATCAGTATCAAAATATTTTTTAAAAAGTGGAATAAAACAATTTAATGATAATTTTTTTTCTTTATTAACTGGCCTGCCGCGATGACTTAAAATAATTAATTTTATATTATGCTTTAATAATAATTGAACTGTTGGAATAATAGCTTGAAAGCGATAAGAATCTAATGGTAATTTTGGTTCAATATTTAAATCAATACGTAATAAACAAACTTTTCCTGAAAAATTATTTAAATTTTGATTGCTTAAATATTGAATCATATATTTTATTATACCTTTATTATTACAATAAAAAAACGGCTTGAAGCCGCTTTGCTTATCTGCAAAAGTATCCTGGCAAAACCTACTTTCCCATCCTCAAAGGATAGTATCATCGGCGTTTGATGTTTTTACTTCCGAGTTCGGTATGGGATCGGGTATTACCCATCAAACTTAATCACCAGGAAACTTTTGAAGATAAATATTAATTAGTGATTAATAAGCAGAGGACGAATAGGTCTATTAGTACTCTTCGGCTAAAATCCTTACGGATCTTACACCTTGAGCCTATCAACCTGGTAGTCTTCCAGGGACCTATAACACCTAATCTTGGGCAGTGCTTCGCGCTTAGATGCTTTCAGCGCTTATCACTTCCGAACATAGCTACCCGGCGCTTCAGCTGGTGCCAAAGCCGGTAGACCAGAGGTTCGTTCATCCCGGTCCTTTCGTACTAGGGACGACTTCCCTCAAGTGTTGACGCCGACAACAGATAGAGACCAACCTGTTTCACAACGGTTTGAACCCAGCTCACGTACCCTTTTAATTGGCGAACAGCCAAACGCTTGGGACCTTGTCCAGCCCCGCGCTAGGGTGAGCCGACATCGAGGTGCCGAGCGAGGTCGTCGATAGGGACTCTCGGACCTCACCAGCCTGTTATCCCCAGGGTAACTTTTATCCGTTATCTCCTGCCTTCCTATAAAGAGCAGTCGGGTCGCTAAGTTCTGCTTTCGCATCTGCGCGGCTTGTGAGCCTTGCAGTCAAGCCAGCTTATGCCTTTACACTTTAAGCACGATTTCCATCCGTGCCAAGCTGACCTTAATAAACTCCTCCGTTACTTTTTAGGAGGATTCCGCCCCAGAAAAACTGTCCACCAGACACTGTCCCTTATTGTTTTTGCCAATAAGGTTAGATATTAAAATTTGATAGACGGGTGTTTCATTGACGGCTCCATCCTGACCGAAATCAGGACTTCAAAGCCTCCCCGCTACGCTACGCAATCAAACTCTAATATCAATATCAAGTTCCAGTAAAGCTCCTGGGGTCTTTTCGTCTTGTTGCCGGTAACCCGCGTCTTCACGGGTCTCGCGTTTTCATCGGGCTTTTTGCCGAGACAGTTCTCCAGTCGTGCCGCTTTTCATGCGCTCCGGAACTTACCCGGAAAGGAATTGCGCTACCTTAGAACGATTATAGTTATCGCTGACATTGACGAGGGCTTCGGGCAGTGAGCAATCTAATTTGCATTAGATTACCCCCACCGTTAACCTTCTCGCATCGGTCAAGCGTCACCCCCTATACATCCTCTTACGAGTTCGCAGGGAGTTGTGTTTTTGGTAAACAGTCGCCAGAGAAACTTTAGCTGCGTCCAGACATCGGATTTCAGAAATCAAAAATCAGATTCTATGCATCCGAAATCTGACATCCGAAATCCGATGCCTGGAAGGGCTTCTCCCGAAGTTACGCCCAGCTTTTTTGCCGAGTTCCTTGGCAAAAAATCACCCGTTCCCCTTAGGCTACTCGCCTCATCCACCAGTGGCGGTTTACGGTACGAATTCCTTATTATTAACCTTAGAAGTTTTTCCCGGAAGTGTGCTCGATTTACTTGATAAGGTAAATGCCTTATCTCGTTTTTACTCTGGGATTTGTCATTAAAGACAAAAATGCGGATTTGCCTACATTTTATCCTCGATCAAAAACGTCAAACCATTAAGACGCTAAATCTACTACACTTCGTTACTCCATCGAATAATAAGGAAGGGACGGAATATTAACCGTCTTCCCTTCAGCTCCGGCTTTCGCCATTGCCTTAGGATCGCCTAACCCCCCGCCGATTTTCGTTGCGGAGGAAACCTTAGATTTACGGGGTCCCGAATTTTCATCGGGATTGCGATTACTCACGCCAACATTCTCTCTTCTTTGCGCTCCAGTTGTCCTCACGGATCAACCTTCACTGCACAAAGAATGCTCTCCTACCCTCCAAATAAATTGGAGCCGCATCTTCGGTATCTTACTTAGCCCCGGTAAATTTTCGGCGCTATTATCCTCGAATAGTAAGTTGTTACACACTTTTTAAAGGATGGCTACCTCTAAGCCAACCTCCTATCTGTCTGAGGATAATAACTTCCTTTCACACTTAGTAAGAATTTAGGGACCTTAGATGGCGGTCTGGGTTGTTCCCCTCGCGACCATGGAGCTTAGCCCCCACAGTCTGACTACTTTGATAAATATAGTAGCATTCGGAGTTTGGTTGATTATCCGAGCTTTCGCCCTTAGATAATCATTCAGTAGCTCTACCACTACTATATTATGACAAAGCGCTAGTCCTAAAACTATTTCGGAGAGAACCAGCTATTCCCAAACGCGATTAGCTTTTCACTCCTTACCCCAACTCATCCGAGAGTTTTGCACAACTCACCGGTTCGGGCCTCCCCTTGAATTTCTTCAAGGTTCACCCTGGCCAGGGTAAGCTCGTCTGGCTTCGGGTCTTATATACATTACTAAACGCGCTTTTAACACTCGGTTTCCCTACGCCTCCTCCTTTTAAAGGATTAAGCTAGCAATGTATATAAAGTCGTTGGCTCATTCTTCAATAGGCATCTCGTCACCCCCTTTACTTGTGTAAAGTATGAGCTCCGAGTCCTTGTAAGTAGATGGTTTCAGGTACTATTTCACCGCCCTCGCCGGGCTGCTTTTCACCTTTCCCTCACGGTACTAGTTCACTATCGATCACCAAGCATATTTAGCCTTAGGAGAATAGTACTCCCAGATTCCCTCAAGGTTGTCTGGCCTCGAGGTACTTAAGATAAACACATAAGAGTCCATTTGCTTTCGCTTACGAGACTATCACTCTCTTTGGTATAGCTTTCCAGCTATTTCAGCTAGCTAATGGATTTGTAACTCTTATCATTGCTGATTCTTAAGCTTAAAGCTTTAGAAGCTCAAGAAGTATTTATCTTACAACCCCTTATTATACAAAAGTATAACAAGGTTTAGGCTTTTCCCGTTTCGCTCGCCGCTACTAAGGGAATACTTATTAGTTTCTTTTCCTCTGGCTACTGAGATGTTTCACTTCGCCAGGTGCGCTTCTTAACTTGCGTTAAGATATTACGAGTTAATCGTAATAGGTTGCCCCATTCGGAAATCCCCGGATCAAAGGTTGCTACGCACCTCCCCGAGGCTTATCGCAGCTACGCCACGTCCTTCATCGCTGCTTGGTGTCAAGGCATCCACCATCTACCCTTAATTTCGCCCTCTGCTTATTAATCACTAATTTAAATTTTTAATGTTCTTTCTTAACAAAAAATCCGCCAGACAGGCGGATAAAACAATCTTATTAGAATTTTTCATCCGCCTTTATATAAAGATATTGCTACTCTTACCATAGTCATTATCTATGATAAATGAATTTATTTATTTGTCAAGTTTTTATTATAACTTTTTCTTACCAAAAATATTATAAAAATTATTACAATAAATATTAAATAAATATCAATATAATGGAAATATTTACTTAACATTGCCCAATTTTCTCCTAAAATAAAACCACTATAAGTTAAAAACATAGACCATAAAAACGATCCACAAAATGTAAAAAAAATAAATTTAACCATATTCATTTTTGCAATTCCTGCTGGTAAAGAAATAAAAGTTCTAACAATTGGCACTATTCTTCCTATAAAAACAGAATAAATGCCATATTTTTCAAACCATTGATTTGTTTTATGTAAATGTTTAGTTGATAAAATAATATGCAAAAATTTAAATTTATTTCTTAAATTTAAAATCCATTCTGCAAACCAATATGATAACAAAGAACCAAAAACATTACCAATTGTTCCAATTAAAATAACTAATAAAAAATTAAATTTATTTTGAAATACTAAAAATCCAGCAAATGACATAATAATTTCTGATGGAATTGGAATATTTGCACTTTCCAAAACCATTAATAAAAAAATGCCGCCATAACCTAAAAAACTAATTGTCTGAATTACTAAATTGGAAAAAAAGGCAGCCATTAATTTTCTTCGGGATGTTCAATTGGCATAACTTCGCTATCCATTGATTCATTGGTTATTTTAAAAACATCTTTTGGTATTTTTTTAAAAATATTAGAAGCATCATTATAAGAATTTACTGTTGTTTTTAAATTATTGCCAAGTTTTATAAAATACGCTTCATAATCTAATAAATGCTTTTGTAAATTACTCACTGATTGTTGTAATTCTTTTGCTGATTCTTGAATTGTTATTGCATGCAACAATTGCAATACAGTTTGCAAATAAGCAAATAAAGTTGTTGGGGAAACAATAATCACCTTATACTTATTTGCTGCTTGTTGAATTAAACTTTCAGTATCTTTAGTAATTGCTCCAATTTTATTTATTAATAAATCATAATAAATAGCCTCGTGAGGAATAAACATAAATGCATAATCAGTTGTTCCTTCTTCTGGTCTTACATATTTTGCTGTTTCTTTTATTCTTTGTTTTAAATCATTAATAAATAATTTTTCTAATTCCTCTTTTTCATTAATATTTTTTACATCAACAATACGATTATAATTTTCTAAAGAAAATTTAGAATCAATAGGTAAAATAACCATATTAGGTTTTTTACCAATAAAAATAACCGCATCAACAATATCACCATTTTTAAACTTATACTGCATTTGATAAAGATCGGGCGGCAAAATATTACTTAAAAGATGTTCCAAAAAATATTCACCAATAACACCTCTTTGTTTTGGATTTTTTAAAATATCTTCAATGTTTTTTAATTGTTCAGTAAAATTTATAACTTGTTTATTTGTTTCATTAAGCTGATTTACTTTTTCATTTACTTCTTTAAACATTTTTAAACTTTCACTAAAATGACTTTGTAAAGTAAATTCATTATTTTTTAATGTATCGCTTAAAATTTGTTGCATTTGTTGAATTTCTTTTTGCAACAATAAAATATTTACATTATTGTTTTTCTTATAAAACATAAAAAAAGCAATTAATAAAATAGCAAAACCAAAAACAATTAGTATTATTGTTAATTCCATAATATAACTATATAAAATTTATAAAATTAAGCCAAATTGTACATAAAAATAAAATAACTGAAATAAGCATGCTAATAAATATAATAAAAAATGATAACAATCTTAAATTTAAATATAAAATATTAGATAAAACAAAATTAATGCTCAAAAAAATAAAAACAATAATAAAAAAATAAATAATAGTATTAAAATTTTGAAAAATGTTGTAATGATTATAAATTATTGGTAAATAAATTATAATGTTTTGTTTATTTAAAATAACAATTAATAAAGATACAAAAAATAAAATAAAAATAATGCTGTGCAATAATTTAAATACAAATGGTTTATTTTGAAAATTTTTTATAAATAATAACATAAATTAGCGCCGTCATCGGGATTTGAACCCGAGTTTTATGGCTGAGAACCATATGTCCTAGGCCACTAGACGATGACGGCTATAATTTTATATTATCATACAAACCAGTAGTGCTCAACCATTTTTTATTTTGACGTGGTAACAAAATATAATCCTCTTTATTTTTTAAAAATATTTTAAGAACCTTTTCTAACCGTACTCCTTGTGAAGCTTTAAATAAAATAACATCACCCTTTTGAATATTATCTTTTAAAAATTCAATTACTTCTTCTAATGTTGTAAAATGAAAATTATGTTTAGGATTAAAACCATATTTTGTTGCTTGCGAGGTAATAATTTGCGCTCTTAAACCAACTGTTATTAACATAGTTACTTGATTATCACTGACAATTTTTTTAGCAATTTTTTGATGAGCCTTAAAAGTATATTGACCCAATTCTAACATATCGCCTAAAACAACAATTTTTCTTTTTGCTTGAATATCATTAAAAATATTTAAACTTTCTTCTAATGATAATGGTGAAGAATTATAAGTATCATCAATTAATATTGAATCATTTATACCTTCTAATATTTTAAATCTTCCTGAAAATGTTTCATAATTATTCATTGTTTCACTTATATCAACTAAATTTAATCCCATTATTACACCAACTGCCGCTGCGGCGGCAACATTATAAGCCTGTGATTTACCTAATGCTTTTGTTTTAAATGGAACTAAATAATTTTTATATTTTAATTTAAAGGTACTATAATATTCCTTTTTATTTAGATTAATAAAATTTTCAAAATTAATAATTTGAATATTGTTATTTTTATGAAAACCATAAGTTAAAACATTGGCTCTAATTTGATTTTTAAAATTTAAAATTAAATGATCATCGCCGTTAATGATAGCAAATTGAGTAGGAGATAATGTATTTAACAACTTAAATTTTTCTCTAGCCAATGATTCAACTGTTGGAAAAAATTCAATATGAGATGGTATATCACTTAATGCTGTAAACACACTAATATTTGGTTTAACAATAGGTAATAATTTATCCATATCTTTGGGGCGATCAACGCCATATTCTAAAACTAAAAATTTTGGGAACGATTTAAATTTTATTAACAATTGAACAATAGATTTACCAAACAATTTTAACCAAAAAAATAATCCATTGCTTTCATCATATTTGCTTAAAATTGCTAAAGAAATTCCTATTTCATTATTAAAACTTTTAGGAGAAGCACGAACATTATATTTAGCGCTCAATACTTGATAAATAGCAAGTTTAGTTGAAGTTTTACCAACAACTCCAGTAACACCAATAACAAATGGCTTATATTTTTTAACTGTTAATTTTGCTAAAAAAGCAAATATTTTAAAAACAATATTTTTTATTTTTTGCTCCATTATTATTTATCAGGAGGAAGATTGTAATAATTTATAATAAACTGTGCTAATTCTTTAAAAGCAGGAACAACTGTAAAACCAGCCAATGATTGGTTTGGTTTATCTAATTTAATTAATGCCACAAATCTTGGATTGCTTACTGGACCAAAACCAACAAAAGTATGAATTGTACTACTGCTGTATCCTTTGCTTTCTAAATCTGGTATTTGGGCAGTGCCGCTTTTCCCAGCAATACGATAATGAGGTATAGCAGCAACCCCAGCAGTATTAACTGCATTTTCTAATAATGAAATAACTTCTTGCGCTGCTTTTGGTGCAATTACTCTACCAATAATTTGAGGTGATAAAACTTTATTGACATAAGGTCTTAGTAATATACCACCATTAGCAATAGCACTATAAGCATTAATTAACTCTAATGGTGTAACGCTAATCCCCTGGCCAAATGATGCTGTAGCAAAATTTACTTGAGGTGGATTATGACCAAGTAAAGAATTTAAATTACCAGAAACTTCATCTGGCAAATCAATGCCAGTTTTTTTATCAAAACCAAATTTTTGTAAATAATCTAAAAAATTTTTATTACCAATTTGTGATTCAGCAAATACCGCGCCAACATTTAGTGAATTTGCTATTACATCATACATATTTATTTTTCCATGTGCTTTTAAATCCCAATTATTTATCACTTTTCCGCTAACCACAACTTTACCAGTATCAATATAAGTTGTGGTTGGAGTTAATAAATTCAAATCAAAACCAGCAGCCATAGTAAAAGTTTTCATTACTGAACCAGGTTCATAAACATATTGCACTGCACTATTTATAAAATTAGAAACTGGATATTGAGAATAATTATTAGGATCAAAATTTGGCATATTAGCCAAAGCTAATATTTTTCCACTGATTGGATCTTCAATTATAATTGAACCACCGCTAGCAGAAAATTTTGTCACTAATGATTGTAATAATGATTCTGATTCGTTCTGTAAAACACTATCAATAGTTAATTGAATATTATTGCCATCATCTAAAAATGAATTATAGTATTTTTCAATACCATAAAGACCAGTTGGATTAACATTTAATTTATTTACCCCAACAAAACCAACAACATTAGAAGCTAATGTACCAAATGGATAATAACGATGTATTGTATCAGTAATATATACTCCTGGTATATTTTCTTTTTGAATAAAATTTATTTGATCATCTGTTGCTTTATCAATTAACAAACGAAACATGCTTTGTTTATTAGATAATGCATTAAATAATGATGAGGTATTATTTAAAATTGGACTTAATTTGTTTAAAACATCATCAACATTATTTATTTGTTGCGGCACGGCATAAATAATAGGAAAACTTCTATTGGTTGCAACTAAAATTTGAGTATTATTTTTATCAGTTAAAAAAATATCACCTCTTTCTGTTAATGAATTATTAACTGTATTTTGGGCAACTGCTTTTTGTACATAATAAAAATTTTTGGCAATTTGCAAATTATATAAATTAAATGCCGCAATAATAAAAATAAATATAAAACATACAATTAAAAAGGAAATTTTGTGCATTTTAACCTTGTAACTTTAAATATTCAGGATTATTTTCTAAAATTAAACCAACATTAATTGCTGCTTGTTTTAAATTATTTACATCAGTAATTTTATATAATTGATTTTTAAAATCAGCATTTTGTAAACTTAATTTTTGAATTTGATCATTTATATTTTGTAACTCATGTTTAAAGTTTATATAGTTATTATATTGAAAAATAAAAATACCTCCGCCAACTAAAATAAAAAATAAAAATAAAATAAAATATGATAAATTTTTTTGTTTTGATGGTCTAATTATAGTCATATAATTGTATTGCTCTTAATTTTGCCGACCTACTATTAGGATTATTTTTAATTTCTTTAAATGATGGAGTAATAATTTTTTTTGTTAATAAAATTGCTTTATTTTGTTTTATTAATTCTTTAAATTTATTTTTCACAATACGATCTTCAAGCGAATGAAAAGTTAAAATTACTACTCGACCATTTGGTTTCACAATTAAATCAATGTTATCTAAAATACTTTCAAGATTTTCTAATTCATGATTTGCAAAAATTCTTAACGCCTGAAAAGTTCTCGTAGCCGGATGAATTCTTCCACGCTTTTTTATTACATTACTTACCACATCAGCAAGTTGTTTACTTGTTTTAATTTTTTTTGCCGCTTTAATTGCTTTTGCAATTTTTGCAGCATATTTTTCCTCACCAAATTCTTTAATAATTTTTGTTAATTTATCATAACTTAATTCTCTTAACCATTGATAAACTGGCTTTTCATCATCAGAATAAGTCATTAACAAGGGTTCATCTTTTAAAAAACTAAATCCTCGTCCTGATTCATTTAATTGCTCATTAGACATACCAAGATCTAATAACAAACCATCAGTTAAACCAATTTTTAAATTTCGAATTACTACTGGCAAATTTTTAAAATTATCATTTAGCCAAAGAATTTGAATATTTTTACCTAATAATAAATTTTCATCCTCTATTTTTTGCCGTGTTTTTTGCAATAAATTTTTATCCCAATCAACTGCTAAAATTTTTCCTCTGCCATCCATTCTTTGAATAATTTCTCTTAAATGACCACCACCATCTACAGTACCATCAATAATAAATGAATAAGGTTGCGGATTTAGTAAATCAATTGTTTCTTTTAAAAGAACTGGTAGATGCATATCAAATTCCTAACTCGCTTAATTTTTCTGCTATTTCATCCGAAGCAGATTCAGTTTTTGCTTTATAATTTTTCCAAACATCCAAATCCCAAACTTCAATACGATTATATAATCCAGTGATAACAACCTGTTTTTTTAAATCAGCATATTGTCTTAAATAATCAGGAATTAAAATTCTTCCTTGAATATCTAATTTTACATCTGATGCGCCAGCTAACATCAATCTAGTAAATGCCCTGGAGTTTGCCTGCACCAATGGCAATTTCATAATTTTTTCTACTAATACATTCCAATCAGATAAATTAAAAACAAACAAACACTTATCCAATCCTCTAGTAATAATAGCCCCAGCTTCAATATGATTTCTAAATTTAGCTGGAATAGCTATTCGACCTTTTAAATCTAAATTATGTTTATATTCTCCTAATAGCATATTTATGTTTTAAAATTATCCACAGATTGCCTTACTTATCCACACTTTTATCCACAATTCACCACTTACATTATTGAGTATACCACTACACATAATATTGTCAAAAAATAAAATAAAAAGTATCACAACAAAAAAATCTATGTTTTTTCATAATAAAATAAAAAATGACTATAAGTTTATCAACAAATTATACACAAGAAAAAAATTATAAATTATTTTTATATTGTTCTATTGTGTTTTGAAAATTTAAAATATATTCCTTTGGAATTGAATTGCCATTAGGAAATTTATAAATCAAAGGATTAATATAATTGCCATTGTGTAATACTTGATAATGTAAATGAGGACCAGTTGCTTCTCCGGTTGCGCCAACATAACCAATAAGTTGACCTTGTTTTACTTTGGAACCAACTTTTATACCAGCTGGAATTTTTGATAAATGAGCATAACCAGTAATAAATCCATTAGCATGTTTTATTTCTACAAAAATTCCAGCTGTACCATGCCAACCAGCAATTAATATTACACCGTCTGCCGTAGCATGTACTGGAGTTCCATAAGGAGCAGCATAATCAACTGCTCGATGAGGACCATATTCTTTTGTAATTGGATTTAAACGATTATAACTAAAACCAGAACTAATATAAGAATATTGTAATGGTGATTTTAAAAATTGTTTAGCAATATTATGACCATCTAAATCAAAATAACCATCGGTATTATTATAATTAAAATAAAATGCCCAATAATTTTTGTTTTGATTAGAAAAACGAAGTGCTATAATTTTACCATCACCCATTAACTTATTATCATAATATTTTTCTTGATATATTACTGTAAAATTATCATTATCTCTAATGTCCGTAGCAAAATCTATATCCCAACCTAAAATATCAGTAATATTCATAATTATCTTTGGACTTAATCCCTGTGCTATTGAATCTTGAAATAAAGAATTATGTAATATAACTTTTACTGTTTTTAATTTAATTGTATAGTCTACTGGCGTTGTATAAACATTAAAATTATTATTTGGTTCAATAATAATTTTTTTATCATCATTGGTAAAATATTCAATTGCTGCTAAAACATTATTAGTAAAAGTAAATTTTATTAAATTACCAATTTGTATCTTAGAAAAATCAAAAATTTTTTTAGAACGATTAAGAATATTTTGAATTTCAACATTAGTTAAACCAAAATGTTGAGCGATAGTTAAAAATGTATCACCGGGTTTAATAACATAGTTTAATATATTTTTAGTTTCTGTTTTTAAATTATTACTTGTTGTTGGTTTATTTTTTATAAAAAATTTATAGCCAAATATTAATAAAATAATTAGGATTAAAAAAATAAAAATATATTTTTTGTTTTTCATTATTTTTTGTATTTTATCCATTATAAAAGTGGGCTCGATAGGATTTGAACCTATGACCTACCCGATGTGAACGGGTCGCTCTGCCCCTGAGCTACGAGCCCTTTTTAATTATAAAAACTCATTAAATAAAAAAACAACACCGGTGGTGTTGTTTCTAAAAATATATCTTTATTGCAATTCTACAACTGCCCCAATTGCTTCAAATCTTTTCTTTAAATCTTCAGCATCTTCCTTTTTTAATCCTTCTTTTACTGTTTTTGGCGCTCCATCAACTAATGCTTTTGATTCCTGTAAGCCCAACCCAGTTATTTCTTTTACTAATTTTATAACATTTATTTTTTGATCACCGCTTGATTTTAATATTAAATTATAAGATGATTTTTCTTCAGTTTGAGCTCCACCATTATTGCTACTTACTGCCACTGCTGCTGCGGCAGAAACGCCAAATTTTTGTTCTAAAACTTTTACTAATTCCGCTAATTCAACTACAGTTAATTTTTCTATTTTTTCTATAATATCTTTAAATTTTTCCTCCATTTTAATTTCTATATTTATCAATTACGACCTTTTTGATTTTTCATTTAAGACAAATAAAAATTGTTTTATTGGCATACTGAATAAAAATACCAATTGAGCCAAT